>JBIIEG010000060.1:0-6222 GCA_044237955.1 Gammaproteobacteria bacterium | reverse complement strand
CTGAGTTTGCTAAACAGCCTCACCGGATTCTCCTGCATGACTACTGGTGTCTGCACCAATAGTGGCTGGTCTGCGATGAGATGCGCTGTCCAAAATCTGGGTATCTACATTGCCTTGGGCGATTTCTCGTAATGCCATGACGGTAGATTTGTCACCTTCCCAGGGAAGGGTAGGGGTTTCGCCTTCCATTTCAAGTTGTCTTGCGCGTTTGGCCGCGACCATGACTAATTCAAAACGGTTGGGGATGAGTGCTAAACAAT
Organism: Gammaproteobacteria bacterium; assembly: GCA_044237955.1. GTDB lineage: Bacteria > Pseudomonadota > Gammaproteobacteria > JAURND01 > JAURND01 > JAURND01. The sequence goes on along the minus strand of JBIIEG010000060.1, from coordinate 5,962 downwards.
CTTCGACGGTAATTCGAGCCATGGGGTGATCCTCTTTGTAAGGTTATTTATAATGTAAGCATGATGAATTTGATTCTACTCATCCCCTAACCATTCCGCCAGCAGTTCCGCATGATATAAGGCTTGTTTTGAGCCTAAGAGCCGACGAGCACGCACGATAGATTGTATATCTCGTATCGCTTCTTCAAGCACGTTGTTCACGACCACGTAATCAAACTCTGTGTAATGTGCTATTTCGCCTTTTGCAGCGTCTAAACGCTTATTGATCACAGCAGCATCATCCTGCCCACGCAGATGTAAGCGTTTTTGCAAAATAGCTTTAGAAGGAGGGAGAATAAAAATACTGACCACGTCGTTTTCAAATAACTGACGTACTTGCCGCGCACCTTGCCAGTCAATCGCAAGGATAACATCGATGCCCGCTTTGAGTTGTTCGGTGACTCGTTGTCGTGATGTGCCGTAATAATAGCTGTGAACGTGGGCATGTTCTAAAAAAGCGTCTTCTTCTAGCATGGTGTTAAATTGGGCATCATCGACAAACCAATAATCTTTGCCAGATACTTCGCCCGGTCTGATAGCCCGTGTTGTATAAGAAACAGATAACTGGATGTTGTCCATAGATGCGATTAGCTGGCGTGCCAATGTGGTTTTTCCTGCGCCAGAAGGAGCCGTGAGAATATAGAGCGTGCCTGAGATGTTTTTTGAAGTGAGAGGAGTCATGTTGTTTATATCCCCGCAGCTTCTCTTAATGTATCTGCTTTATCGGTTATCTCCCAAGTAAACTCAGGCTCTTCACGACCAAAATGTCCGTATGCTGCAGTAGGTGCATAAATAGGTCGTAATAAATTTAAAGTTTTGATAATGCCATAAGGACGCAAATCAAAATGGTCGTAGACTAAACGAATAATCTCCTCATCCGGTAATTTACCCGTACCAAACGTATTGATGTTAATCGCTACAGGTTCTGCAACACCAATGGCATACGCAATTTGTATTTCGCACCGATCCGCCAACCCAGCAGCAACAATATTTTTCGCAACATAACGTCCGGCATACGCACCTGAACGATCGACTTTCGAGGGATCTTTACCCGAGAAGCATCCACCACCGTGTCGCGCCATACCCCCATAGGTATCCACAATAATTTTGCGCCCCGTTAAACCACAATCTCCTAATGGGCCACCGATCACAAAACGTCCGGTAGGGTTAATGTAGAAACGTGTTTTTGCAGTTAACCATTCCGCTGGAAAAATTGGACGGATGATTTCTTCCATCACCGCTTCTTGCAAAGTAGATTGCGCGATATCCGGATTGTGTTGCGTAGAGAGCACGACCGTATCGACTGCAACAGGCAAGCCATTTTCATAGCGAATCGTCACCTGACTTTTAGCATCCGGCCGCAACCAGGGCAGCATATTGTTTTCGCGTAACAACGCTTGTTGCCGCATTAAACGATGCGCATAGACAATCGGCGCTGGCATGAGCACATCGGTTTCATGTGTGGCATAGCCAAACATCAACCCTTGATCTCCTGCGCCCTGTTCGGTTTCGTTATATCTGTCTACCCCTTGGGCAATATCTGCAGACTGTTTTCCGATGGAAGTCAGTACGGCACAGGATTCTCCATCAAAACCTAAATCAGCATGGTTATAACCAATGTCTGTAATGGTTTGACGAGCGATTTGTTCCACATCAACCCATGCGCTGGTGGTGACTTCTCCGGCAACCAGTACTAACCCGGTTTTCACAAGGGTTTCGCAAGCCACACGTCCTTGGGGATCTTGCGCCAGGATGGCATCGACGATGCGATCGGAAATTTGGTCAGCGATTTTATCAGGGTGGCCTTTGGAAACAGATTCAGAGGTAAATAAATGGGTGGACATAGGGTCGTACTCTCTATTATAAACGTAGGATAATTCGCAACTATTTATGGCAATAGCGTTGTCATTCCCGCGAAGGCGGGAAACTATCCATATACCGCTCCTGTACTAGTTGTATTTTAAGAGCATAAGAGAAAAATACTTAAGTCTTATTTTTTAAGTGTTTTTTTCGCATTATTGCCATACTGGGATGGGTTCCCGCCTTCGCGGGAATGACAAATTATGTGCCATGAATAGTTGCTATGATTCGTATGGTCCCCACAACCTAAAACACAATGAACACATCAATTACTGACGCTTTAGCACTGATTAAACGCGGTGCTGTCGACGTATTATTAGAAAGCGAGCTTACAGAACGATTGGCTTCAGGTAAACCCTTGCGCGTCAAATTAGGCATGGATCCCACCGCGCCTGATCTACATTTAGGTCACACAGTCGTTATCCATAAATTACGTCAATTTCAAGACTTAGGGCATACCGTATTATTTTTGATTGGTGATTTTACAGGTCGCATTGGTGACCCTACCGGCAAAGATGAAACGCGAAAACCGTTATCACCAGAAGCTGTGATCGAAAATGCAAAAACCTATCAGGCACAAGTCTACAAAATACTAGACCCCGAAAAAACACAGATAGTATTTAACTCAGAATGGATGGGAAAAAAGAGTGCAGCAGATCTAATCGAATTGGCAGCAACGCATACCGTAGCGCGCATGTTAGAGCGTGATGATTTTCACAAACGTTTCACAAACCATCAGCCGATTGCAGTCCATGAGTTTTTATATCCCTTACTGCAAGGCTATGACTCAGTCGCAATGCAAGCAGATGTAGAACTGGGCGGTACCGATCAAAAATTTAATTTGCTGATGGGACGTGAGCTACAAAAACATTTTGGACAAAAACCACAGGTCATTATCACAATGCCGTTGTTAGAAGGGTTAGACGGCGTGCAGAAAATGTCCAAATCGCTGGGCAATTATATTGGTATCTCAGAACCCGCTGATGACATGTTTGGAAAGATCATGTCTATTTCAGATACATTGATGTGGCGTTATCTGGAATTATTAAGCTTTAGATCAATGACTGAAATCAACAGTTGGCGTAAAGAAGTAGAAGCAGGCGCTAATCCACGCGATATAAAAGTACGCCTGGCCGAGGAAATAGTGACTCGCTTTCATAGTGCGCTAGCTGCAACCACAGCACATGAAAATTTTAATGCGCGCTTTCAACGGCATGAAATTCCAGATGATTTGGTTGAAATGACACTGACGGCAGAGGGTGAAGGCTTAGCGATTGCACAATTGTTGAAACAAGCAGGCTTGGTGCCCAGCACCTCTAATGCGTTTAGTATGATCGAGCAGGGCGCAGTTAAAATTGATGGAGAGCGATTAGAAGATAAAAAATGTATTATCAGAGACGGTGAATCTCATGTTTATCAAGTGGGTAAACGCAGGTTTGCTAGAGTCGTGGTAAGGGCCGTACAATAGAAGACCTTTATGGCAAAACTTAACAGGAGATTCCTATGAAAAGAACGATTCATCAAATAACTTGTTTATTCGTTTCTGCATTATTATTTGCAGCACCAGTCGCGTTTGCAGCAGATGCCCCTGCAGAAAAAGATATGATTACCTCTGCAAAAGCAGTGCTTGTACCCACACAGGGTAATTCAACAGCAGGCGTTGTCAATTTCACGCGCGTCAAAGGGGGTATAAAAGTAGTTGCTGAGATAACAGGTTTAACGCCAGGCGAGCATGGATTTCATGTGCACGAATGGGGTGATTGCAGTTCGCCAGATGCCACGTCTGCGGGCAGTCATTTTAATCCTTCTCATGAACCACACGGTGGGCCTGATTCAGCGCATCATCATGCAGGTGATTTTGGTAATGTTGTTGCAGATGCCAGTGGGAAAGCGAGTTTCGAATTGCTCGATAATAAAATTTCATTCGCAGGCCCTAATTCTATTTTGGGTCGTGGCATTATCGTGCACCAGAAAAAAGATGATCTACATTCACAACCCGTAGGTGATGCAGGCGCTAGATTGGCCTGTGGGATAGTGGCTGTTGTTAAACCGTAAGCAGAGAAAATGATGCGTATTATACTACTCGGCAGTCCCGGTGCAGGTAAGGGTACCCAAGCACAACTTATCGCTGAAAAATACAAGCTTCCTAAAATCTCAACAGGCGATATGTTGCGCGCTGCCGTGCAGGCAAAAACGCCATTGGGTCTGATGGCAAAACAAGTGATGGATAGCGGAAAATTAGTCTCTGATCAAATCATCATTGATTTAATCAAAGAACGTCTGGCACAACCTGATTGTCAAAATGGTTTTTTGTTAGATGGTTTTCCGCGCACCATTTTGCAGGCTGAAGCGTTAGATACCGCAGGCATATCGATTGATGAGGTCATTGAAATTCACGTGCCGGATGAAGCGATCATCAAACGCATGAGTGGTCGCCTAACGCATTTGTCTTCAGGTCGTACCTACCACGTTGATAACCATCCGCCTAAAACACCGGGAAAAGACGATCTCACAGGAGAGCCTTTGGTTCAACGCGATGATGATAAAGAAGAAACAGTGCGCAAGCGGTTAGAGGTGTATCACCAACAGACAGAGCCCTTGATTGCGTATTATCAGCAGAAAAACGCCCAAACGCATAAGCCAACATTCAATCGTGTTTCAGGTGTGGGGAGTGTGAATGAGGTGTGGGGGCGGGTGAGAGTTGTATTAAACCCCCACCAGGGTGTCATTCTATGACGGTTTAACCACTCGAGACCTAGATCGATCGTAAGACCAAATTAATAAACAATAACCAACAACTAGCAATACTACATAAACTAAGTAAACCATAGGGTAGATCTATTACACCTAATTGACTGCCAGCCCAATAACTAGCAGGTGCTAACACTAAGGTACCAATCGATACAAGTATCTTATGCTCTTTTAGCCAACTCGATATGAAAACCCAACTGTTAAATGCCAGCCATAACATGATTAACCAAACTGGAATCAAATAGTTCAAAATCAAGGAAGTTGTGGGAAAAGTAATTATACCCAAAAAAGTTTGGGCGCTATCTAAAAAAACACCTAATAAAGTTCCTAATAAAATGATACGAATTTGTGGCCACCGCCAGCGCAGTATAAAAATTTCGATCAACCAAATAGCGATAATAAATACGACAGCAGGCCAGACGAAAGAATATTTGGCACCTAATACGCAACACCACCATTGCATTTGAAATAATATAAATTGGATTAAATAATTCTTTGGCCACTGCATTAGTTTTTCTCTTTTACAAAAAGCAAATGCATATCACTTAACTGTTGTTCGACAAATCCAGCCTCACAATAACAAAAATAATAAGACCAAAGGCGAATGAACTGTTCACTATACCCCATGCTTTTAACTACAGCGACTTGAGCAATAAATTTTTTATGCCAATGTTGTAGGGTGGTGGCATAGTGTAAACCAATATCCACTAAATTAACTAAGCGCAATGCGCTATGGTTTGTAGCTGCTTCAATTAATGCCGCAACTGACGGAATACAACTACCAGGAAAAATATAACGCTGAATAAAATCAACAGAATTTTTAGCTTGCTCATAATACTGATCAACTATCGTAATAGTTTGGATTAAAAATTTCCCGCCGGGTTTTAATAAATGACTGCAGGTAGAAAAATAAATAGGATAATAGTTGTGACCAATTGCTTCGATCATTTCAATAGATACAGCTTTGTCATATTTTCCAGTAAGTTTACGGTAATCTGTTTTCAGCAAAGTGATTTGCTGAGTTAAGCCTGCTTCTGCAATACGTTGTTTTGCTAGTGTATATTGTTGTTCTGAAATAGTGGTGGTGGTCACGCTACAACCATAATTTTTTGCAGCATACAGAGCAAAGCCGCCCCAGCCAGTGCCGATTTCTAAAACATGATCAGCAGGTGATAATTGTAATTTATCGCAAATGACTTTTAATTTATATTCAGCTGCATCATCAAGGCTACTGTTCTCGTGAGGGAAGATAGCGCTGGAATACATTAAATTTTTATCTAAAAATAATTTAAAAAAATCATTACCTAAATCA
>JBIIEG010000049.1:0-7415 GCA_044237955.1 Gammaproteobacteria bacterium | reverse complement strand
TGACAAATCCAACAACAATCTTTCTGTCCTCTCCCAGCTCAAACAAGGATCTGTGATCGACAAGCCCTGCATGTCAATATCCAAATGACTTTTTCCTTCTATTTTTTGTGCGCCTTCTTTTAAAAAACTTTCAATCATGAATCCCTTCACTAATTTTTTTAGATCAGGACGTTCTGCTAAACTTTCAATCACATCCCAAACAACTTTTGGTTGTTGACTGGGATCTTTTTTTCCATCCACGATACAGTTATCGTGACTGGCATCAATCATCACAGCAGGGTTTTTGATCTCATGCTTTTCCATGTGTTTTTTTATTTCTTCCAGATGTGCAATCGAATAATTGGGGCCATTTTGACTGCTGCCGCGTAGCACTAAATGTGCATGCGCATTGCCGTTGGTTTGCACTTCATAACCATCAAATGCTGCAACATGTGGATATTGTGCTGCCATCACGCTGTTGACTCCTACGTCTAGCGAGCCATACGTTGGATTTTTTAATCCCACTGCACAATCAATCGCGGAGGCAAAAATACGATGTTCTTGATCTTCAGCACTGCGTGCACCGATAGCAACCCAGCTTAACAGTTCTAAAAATCCACTGGCATTGTGTGTAAATAAAGCTTCATCTGCAATGGGCAATCCCATCTCAATGACTTTGATCATCATTTCTCGGGTATAGCGCATGCCTGCTTCAATATCAGGATAAGCTAAAGGGTCGGGTTGATTGATGGGGCCCGTCCATCCTTTGGTCGTGCGTGGTTTTTGAATGTAGACACGCATCACGATTTTAATTTTATCTTTTATTCTTTCGTTGAGAATAAATAGTTTTTCTGCGTATTGGAGTACTGCTTTTTTGGGCCAGGCAGAGCAGGGACCGACGATCATCAGCAAGCGGGGATCAGAGCCTTCTAAAATCGCTTGTACTTCTTTTCGATCTTGTGCGATTTTTTGATAGCCTGCCTTTGATAAGGGTATCGTTTGCGTAATCTCGTTAGAAGAGGGGAGTTTTTTAATGATGGCGTAGTTCATAATATTTTTTAAGTAAGTGTGTGACAGTTGTTGTGACGGAATGATTATTTTCTACAGAAAAAGTGGCTATGCGTCTATATACTTTCTCTCGTTCTTGCCATAAACGCTGGAAGGTAAGCCACGGATCTTCTGTTTTAGGAAAAAAAGCAGGGCGTCCTTTTCGCATGATACGATCAAACACTTGTTTGGGCTCTGCTGTGATATGAACGACACAGTGGGGCGCCATCAGCGCGCAGTTTTCTGCGCGCATGGGTGTGCCGCCACCGGTTGAAATAATGCAGGGTTCGTTTTGTAGTGCTTGTGCTAACGCTGCTTGTTCCAATGTTCTAAAAAATGCTTCGCCTTTGTGTTGCACTATTTCCCTGCACGTTAATTTGTCCTGATATTGATGGCTATATATATGCTCGATCACTTCATCTAAGTCGCTATTTTTTTTATGAATATGTAGTGCTAAAGTGCGACCGATCGCAGATTTTCCCACATGTTTAAAGCCAATTAAAATAATATGCGGCTCAGGCGATTTCACGTTGCAGCTCCATGTTAGCACCTAAAGAACACATGATTTCTACAAACGTGGGGAATGTTTTTTGAATGGCGTTGGCATCATCAATGCGCGTATCGCCTGTTGCAAATAATCCTGCAACGCCTAATGACATCACGGTGCGATGATCGTTGTATCCGCGTACAGAGGCGCCATGTAGTTTGCTTTGATACACCACCATGCCATCTGCTTGTTCTTCAAGCCGTGCGCCCATGCGTTTTAAGCCCTCTGTCATGGAATGAATGCGATCGGTCTCTTTGATTCTCGCTTGTTTGACGTTATAGATGTCGGTCTTGCCAGTTGCTTGTGTGCCTAAGACAGCCAATGCAGGCAGCAGGTCAGGAATATCATTCGCATCGATTTTTAATCCTGTGAGTGGCTTGCCGCCGCATACTGTTAAATGTGTAGACGCAATGGTGATGTCTGCACCCATCGACTGCAAAATAGAAATCAGTCGTTTATCGCCCTGCGGATCTTGCATATCAAGTCCTGTGAATTCTACGGTGCCCTGGGTTAAAGCAGCAGCTACGATCAAACAAGAAGCCGACGAAAAATCACCTGATATGGTTTTTTCGAAGGGTTGGTAACGTGCTTGACCTGCGATGTGAAATAAATCTGTATCGCCATTTTTTTCATGTGTATAGCGAATATTTTGTGCATCAAGCCATTGCAGCGTCATTTCTATATAGGGACGCTCATGTAGATTTTGTACTGTAATTTGGCTGCTTTTTTCAGCACAGGGTAATGCGATTAAAAGCGCAGATAAATATTGCGAGCTTAATCCATCGACTGTTGTGCTGCCACCCATCAGCGTGCCTGAAATCGCTAAAGGACACACATTCTGTTGTTCTCTATATTCAATCGTCATCCCTAGATTTCTTAATGCATCTACCAAGGGTCGAATAGGTCTGGCACGCATTTGCTCACCGCAATTGAGCAATAAGGGTTGTGCTGCATGTTGTCTATATCCTAACAGCGGGGTAATAAAACGTGTGGTGATACCAGAATTGCCTGTGTAAAGCGTTGTGCTGTTTGTTTGTAGAGGCAGGCCTGTACTGTCTACAATGATCTGGTTGTTTGAACGGGTAATTTTAGCGCCTAATTGCTGACAAGCATTTATTGCATCTTCCGCATCATCTGAATCTAATACGTTATTTAAGGTAGATTTTCCTTGGGCGAGTAAGGCAAATACTAAGCCACGGATTGTTTGTGATTTAGAACTGGGAGGGGTTGTTTTTCCCGCTAGCGTTGTTGTTTGGCGTGTGAGGAGGTGCATGTTAGTTCTGATTGTGTAGAATGATTCACGGGAATGACAAAGTCCGCGTCCATGAATAGTTACAGATGATCTGTCACTTTTAATATATATTCATAATACCATGCTTGATTCCACAACCAACACTACCCTTCGCGGCCAATTATTTCTAAACGAACCACTAGCCGACTACACATCCTGGCATGTAGGGGGTATTGCAAAACGGCTATATAAACCCGCAGATTTGGCGGATTTAGCGGTATTTTTAGCAACACTGCCTGTCGACGAATCGATCACGTGGTTAGGGTTGGGCAGCAATGTGTTAATACGTGACGGTGGTATAGAAGGCACGGTGATTCTCACTTTAGGCGCGCTGACAGAGTTAAGTTTATCCCCTCAGAACATGATTCGCGCAGAAGCGGGTGTGACTTGCGCCAAGCTCGCTAAATTCTGCGCCAAAGAAAAATGTGCGCAAGGTTCTTTCTTTGCTGGTATTCCAGGCACTGTAGGTGGTGCGCTTGCGATGAATGCAGGCGCTTTTGGTGGAGAAACCTGGGCGTATGTCACAGCCGTCGACACTATCGACAGAAAAGGTCGTATACGACACCGATTACCCGAAGATTTTCAGATAGCGTATCGAGAAGTGAAACATGCTGCTGATGAATGGTTTGTCGCAGGTCATTTCTGTTTCCCTGAAGGAGACACCGAACAATCACAACAGGCGATCAAAGCATTGCTGCGCAAACGCAGTGAAACACAGCCTATTGGCGCATTCAGTTGCGGTTCTGTTTTTCGTAATCCGCCTGGAGATTATGCGGCCAGACTCATTGAAGCATGCGGATTAAAAGGCAAAAAAATAGGCGGTGCTTGCGTATCTGTTAAACATGCCAATTTTGTTATCAACAGTGAAAAAGCAACGGCGGCTGATATTGAGCAGTTGATTCAGCTCGTACAAGATACCGTGCAACAACAAACGGGCGTGCTTTTGATTAGGGAATATCATGTCATGGGAGTTGACTAGGGCGTGCATCAATTCGCTAGACGCCGTCAAAAAGCGCTGATTTTTGAGAACCGTAGCGGAGCATATGTCGTTATATGTGAGCAACGGATCGCAGAAAATCGGCGCTTTTTGACAAGTATAGTAGAAATGATGACACGCCCTAGTACAGTGTATCTTTAATTTTGGGTGTTATGTGGTTCCTGTCTCTCACTCGAATGCAGGCATGACTCGTTCGATCCAAAAACCACATAACACCCAAAATTAAAGATACGCTGTACTAGAAGAAATTGTGCTGACCTACACTTTCAATAACAACCCAAAGCGCCAGGCCGTTTGACTGCTGCTGTGCCCATCAGGCAGAATCTCTCATCCAAAATTCTACCTTTCCCGCTGGAGATATCCCATGCTGTATATCCACAACACCGCAACCAAACAAAAAGAGCGCTTTACCCCTATTATTCCCGGCAAAGTAAGCTTATATGTATGCGGCATGACAGTGTATGACTATTGCCATATTGGTCATGGGCGTCTCTTTGTGGTGTTTGATATGGTCGTGCGCTACCTGCGTTTTAGAGATTATGAAGTCACTTATGTGCGAAATATCACGGATATCGATGACAAAATCATTAACCGTGCAGCAGAAAATGGCGAGCCTATCACAGCCGTTACCGAAAAATTTATCGCAGCAACCCACGAAGATGAACGCGCGCTCGGCGTATTGCCACCTGATATAGAACCACATGCGACGCAGCATATTCCCCATATTATTGCCCTGATACAAACACTGTTAGAAAAAAAACATGCATATGTCGTAGAGAATGGCGATGTGTATTACTCGGTCAGTCGTTTCGCGGATTACGGCAAATTTTCAAATCAAACCCTCGAAAAATTGCGTCATGGTGCACGCGTTGATGTGTTGGAAGATAAAGAAGATCCGCTAGACTTTGTGCTGTGGAAATTAGCCAAACCAGGAGAACCGACGTGGGATTCACCTTGGGGTAAGGGTCGCCCGGGTTGGCATATCGAATGCTCCGCAATGTCTGCAGAATGCTTCGGTAAAACCATTGATATTCATGGTGGTGGATTAGATTTAGTTTTCCCGCATCATCAAAATGAAATCGCACAATCAGAAGCCGCATTCGATTGTCGTTTTGTCAATACTTGGATGCATATGGGTTATGTGCAGATTAACGCTGAAAAAATGTCTAAATCATTAAAGAATTTTTTCACCATCCGCGAAGTGTTAGCGCAATACGATGCAGAAGTCCTACGTTATTTCATGCTCGCCAGTCACTATCGCAGCCCGATTAACTACAGCACTGAAAATTTAGAAAGTGCCAAAGCAGGACTTGCACGCCTGTATTTAAGTGTGCGTGGATTGCCTGTAACTGACAAAACAAGTGGTGAATCATTTTTGGCGCGCTTTAACGAGGCCATGGATGATGATTTCAATACACCGCTCGCGCTGTCAGTATTGTTTGATATTGTCCGTGAAATAAATACCTTGCGTGATGCGAATAATCTGTCTGCAGCCGCTGAATTAGCGAATATGCTCAAAAAATTATCTGGTGTTTTCGGTATTCTGCAGAAAGATCCGGAGACATTTTTGCAATCGGGTCTGATCGCAAGCGATAAAGCAAAAATTGATCAATTGATTGCTGCTAGAAATACAGCGCGTGCTGCGAAAGACTGGGCAAAAGCAGATCAAGTGCGTCAGGAGTTGCTAGATATGGGCGTGATATTGGAAGATACGGCACAAGGTACGACCGCCCGCAACTTATAAAACGATGCCTTCTTCTCTTCAATGGCGCCCCACAGCAAGCATCACGCGCTTAAAACAACGAAACCAAATCTTATCTCATATCCGCACATTTTTTGCCGAGCGCGATGTCTGGGAAGTTGAAACACCCCTGCTAGGACACAGCACCGCGAGTGATCCACATATTGCCAGCCTTACCGTGCCTGTTGGTCACGAAACACGTTATCTGCAAACTTCTCCTGAATTTGCGATGAAACGTTTGTTAGCAGCAGGCAGCGGTTCTATCTACCAATTATCCAAAGCATTTAGATCAGAAGAAATAGGGCGTTTGCACCGTGTGGAATTTACCATGCTGGAATGGTATCGCGTGGGGTTTGACCATCATCAATTGATGGATGAAATTGATGCACTATTACAGCGTATTTTAAACACCTCGTCCGCAGAACGTGTGACTTATCGCGATGTGTTCAAACACTATTTAGACATTGATCCGCTGCTTGCCGATGGTGCAGCGTTAGAAAAGTGCGCACGCGAAAAAGGTATAAAAGATTTAAAAAATCCTCATCCTGCCGACCTGGATTTTTGGCGGCATTTATTGATGGGCTATTTTATAGAACCACATTTAGGAAAAGATCGACCATTGTTTATGACTGATTTTCCTGTTTCTCAAGCAGCGTTAGCAAAAATACGAGATGGCAATCCACCTGTTGCGGAACGTTTTGAGGTATATGTGCGTGGGATTGAGTTGGCAAATGGCTATCATGAATTAAGCGATGCAGCAGAACAAAAGCGAAGATTTTTAGCAGATAACCAGCGTCGTGAGGCACTACAATTGCCACAAATCCCGCCGGATGAATATTTGCTGGCAGCATTGTCGCATGGGTTGCCTGAATGTGCTGGTGTGGCTTTGGGAATTGATCGTTTGATGATGCTAGCTTTGGGCGCTGATTCGATTGAAGAGGTGATGGGGTTTTAATTATGGGCTCTTATGCTTATTGGGGCGAGAGTGTTCATTTGACTGTTTCAGGTGGCGCTTTCAGGGTCGCACATCCATGTGCGCTTATTCTGTCCTTGATCACAAGCCCTTCACTCGCCACCTGATACAGTTAAATGAACACTCTCGTTGGGGCACCTAAAGTATCAACCCCTGCCGCATCATTCCGTAGAAAAAGACGACCCACATCCACAGGTAGTTTTAGTATTAGGGTTGTTGCGAATAATAAACTGCTCACCGTTAATATCTTTGCGGTAATCAATTTCTGCACCTTTAAGGTAAGGGAAACTTAAAGCATCAACTAACAGTGTTATTTCAACAGTGATGCTGTTTTCTATATCTGTGTTGATATTATTTTTTGTATCTAAGAATAATTTTCTTTTAATCTCAAAATCATCTTCGTTCTTTTTTTCTTCAAAACTAAAACCATATTGAAATCCAGAACAACCGCCGCCTGTTACAAACGCGCGTAATTTGAGTGCGGGGTTTCCTTCTTCTTGAATGAGCGCATATACTTTAGCAGCAGCACTCTCTGTGACTTGTATGGGGGGAGCTTGTTCCGTATGATCGAGCGCGGCTGACATATCGATTTACCTTTTTATTCGAGAAATTATGAATCAAAACTATGCTTGAAATACACTTCAAAGTCAAATTGGCCCTATTTAAGCAATTTGCAAAACTCCTTCTCCCGGAGCGTTTTTTGCGAATGGGAGAAGGTGGATGCCACTGATTTTGTGGCAGACGGATGAGGGTATTTAGGTTGGCTTTAATGTTCTAGGGTATTTAGGTTGGCTTTAATGTTCTCATGCTGCAATTTTAATTAAGGCGTACGTATGAATC
>JBIIEG010000048.1:0-7416 GCA_044237955.1 Gammaproteobacteria bacterium | reverse complement strand
TTAAAAACTCAATGTCCGGCCAGCGTTCTTCGGTGAGACTGAGGTTCACACGATTGGGCGCCAAATACGCTAAATTATCACCCCCATCTAACGCTAAATGGTTCGCCAGATTTTTTTTAAACTCCTCTAACTTCTTCTTATTCTCACTTTTCACCCAACGCACCGTTGTAACCGACACAGGCTCATAGGCGCACTCTACTTTGTATTCATCTTTCAAACGATAGGCCACTACATCAAACTGCAAGACACCTACCGCGCCTAAAATGTAATCATTACTCTGTAGCGGTTTAAAAATCTGCGTTGCGCCCTCTTCTGCTAATTGTAATAACCCTTTTTGCAATGCTTTCATTTTCAATGGGTCTTTCAAACGTACCAGTTTAAATATTTCGGGTGCAAAATAGGGGATACCCACAAATTTCAATTCTTCACCTTGCGTAAACGTATCACCAATCTGAATCGTACCGTGATTGTGCAATCCAATAATATCGCCCGGATAGGCCTCTTCTACATTTTCACGCTCGCCTGCCATAAACGTTAAGGCGCGATGTATCGTAATATCTCGCCCCAAACGTATGTGACGCATTTTCATGCCGCCCTCATAACGTCCTGAACAGATACGTAAAAAAGCCACACGATCGCGATGTGCGGCATCCATGTTCGCTTGAATTTTAAATACAAAACCTGTGAATTTGGGTTCATTCGGTGACACCGCGCGCGTGAGTGTTTTGCGTGGTTGTGTGGCAGGCGCATAATCAAGCAACGCATCTAACAATTCGCGCACACCAAAATTATTGATTGCAGAGCCGAAAAAAACAGGTGTTAACTCGCCTTTCAAAAATTTCGACAAATCAAAATCGGTACTCGCACCCCGCACCAATGACATCTCTTCACGAAAATGTGATGCTATATCGCCTAAAATTTCATCAATGCGAGGATCATCCAGCCCTTGAATTTTTTCACTCTCCTGTGCACGCTCATTTTTACCGGATTGATAATGGTGAATCGCATGTTGTTGAAAATGATAAACACCTTTGAAAAACTTACCCATGCCCATCGGCCACGTCATCGGCGCACAACGGATATTCAGCACTGATTCAATCTCATCCAGCAATTCAATCGGTTCACGCGTATCTCGATCCATTTTATTGATGAAGGTCAAAATGGGAATATGCCGCATGCGACACACTTCTAACAATTTAATCGTGCGTGGTTCAACGCCTTTGGCAGCATCGATCACCATCAACGCAGAATCAACTGCCGTGAGTGTTCTGTAAGTATCTTCCGAAAAATCTTCGTGACCTGGGGTATCTAAGAGATTGATGATGCAGTCGCGATAGGGAAATTGCATGACAGACGTGGTGACAGAAATGCCGCGTTGTTTTTCAAGCGCCATCCAGTCGGATGTTGCATGACGCGAAGATTTACGGCCTTTGACGGTACCGGCTAATTGAATCGCACCACCGAACAAAAGTAGCTTTTCAGTTAAGGTGGTTTTGCCTGCGTCAGGGTGAGAGATGATAGCGAAGGTGCGGCGTGGTGGAATGTGAGAGAGGGACATAGCTTTAAGCGACACTTAAATCATATAACTTAATTCCTTCTTCCACCGGGCCGAAGTATTCTATTTTTCCTGATTTCAGAAATAGTACTTTATTACACATTTTTTTTAATATATCGGTGGAATGCGAGGCTAAAACCACAATAGCAGATTGTTCAATGAGCCTATCCATACGTTCTTTGGCTTTCTTAAAAAATGCAGAGTCACCCACGCCAATCACTTCGTCCATCACAAGAATTTCTGGAACGATACTGGTTGCAACTGCAAAAGCCAATCGCAAACGCATACCTGAAGAATAAGTATGAACGGGTAAGCATAGATAATCGCCTAATCCAGTAAATTCAACAATGTCTTTTAGATTTTCTTGCATCTGTTTTCTGGTTAAACCAAGCAATGCGCCTTGAATCATAATATTTTCATATCCCGTGGCTTCCGTGTTCATACCAACAGAGACATCTAACAGTGGTGAGACTTTACCTTCAACCTGCAACAAACCATGTGTTGGTTCATAGATGCCCGCTAAAACACGCAAGAGCGTACTTTTGCCTGCGCCATTAGGGCCGATCAATCCCACACGATCACCATGTTCCAAGTGTAGAGAAAAATTGTCCAGCGCTCTCACGTTCAAAACATTTTCTTGGGTTTTTGAAACTTTACCGCCTGTCATCAGGCTGCGTAAAAATTGCTTTTTGAGGGAACGTGCATTCATGTGGTAAATGGGAAATTCCACACAGACGTCTTTTAAGGTAATAGAGTTCATCGAATTACAACCAATAGATAATACGTTTTCGCACTCTCACCATGAGCGCAAAAAATAATAAAACGCCAACCAGGATGACAGAAGAACAAACAATCAGAGCGTTTAAGGGAGGCAAACTGCCCAATAGAGGCGCACGCAAAAGCTCTAAAAAATAAACAAATGGATTAAAGGTGACGATATATTCATGATTGCCGTTGAGCAGCGAAGCACTCCAGATAATCGGCGTAATAAAAAAAATGACTTGAACAACGCTCGTTATAATCTGGCTTACATCGCGAAATCTCGCGCCCAAAATAGCCAATATGAACATGTAAAAAAACGCGGTTAAAAAAATCAATAAAAATCCGGGAATTAAAAAAAGCAGATCCCAGGTAGGCGCGACGTGGAAGTACAACATAACGGGAATCATGATGACCAGGTTATGCCCGAACACAATAGCGTTG
The DNA here is from genome assembly GCA_044237955.1 of Gammaproteobacteria bacterium. Classification (GTDB taxonomy): domain Bacteria; phylum Pseudomonadota; class Gammaproteobacteria; order JAURND01; family JAURND01; genus JAURND01. The sequence continues at coordinate 4,658 of JBIIEG010000048.1, read as the reverse complement.
CGCACAATGACACGCAATACAAAGACAGTAAAAGGCAGTTTGACTTGCTTGAGATAAGAGGCGGATTCTAAAAAAATTTGTGTGCCATCCGTAATCAGAATAGAAAGAAAACTCCAAGCGATCATCCCACTCGCTAAATAAGGGAAATAAGCGCGCGTATCCATTTTGAATAAATAACCATACAAAAAAGCCATGCCAAAAATAGTCACACCCATGCTCAGCGTGATCCAAAAAGGACCGAGCGTCGATCGACGATAGCGCAGTCGAATATCCTGCCAACCTAAAATCAACCACACATCCCATTGTTTGAAGCCTTGAAGAATATCACGCCATACCAACTGCCATGCTTTAGGTGCGGCGGGCAGGTTATTGGATGATTGATTTAATTGCGGAGATGATAGAGGGGAAGAAACCTGATTCATACCTTTATTTAAGTAGTTTGGGTAGAGCCCGATGATGCCATATTATTGATGAATCAGCTATACCTGTATGCCACACATAAACAAGCACGAGGTAGTATAAAACTAAGAAGGACGCTCACTATCTTCGAGCATTCCAGCATAGTAGAATTGTCAACAGTCCCTAAAAAATAACAATCCTTTTTTCATGGCAAAACAACATGTCCTTCAGAAAATTTCTAGACCCTAAAAACGATTTTGCGTTTAAACGCATCTTTGGTACCGAAAAAAACAAAGACATCCTGATCCATTTTCTCAATGATATGGTCAGCTTCAGTGGCAAGAGTCAGATCAAAACGGTTTCTTTTATCAAAACCACACAAGACCCAGAAATTGCCTCCAAGAAGCAAAGTCTCATTGATGTTTTATGCGTAGATGAAATCGGTCGGCAATACATTGTAGAAATGCAAATAGCGCGTACTCCTGGTTTTGAAAAACGCGCACAATACTATGCCGCTAAAGCCTACAGCCGTCAGCTGAATGAAGGAGACAAATATCACCAGTTGAAAGAGATTATTTTTCTTGCGATCACCGATTTTGTCATGTTCCCCGATAAAACAGCTTACAAATCTGATCACGTGATTTTAGACAAAGAAAGCTACAGCCATGATTTAAAAGATTTTTATTTTTCGTTTTTAGAATTGTCCAAATTTAAAAAAAATATAGATGCGCTCGAAAGCATGGTTGAGAAGTGGACATATTTCTTTAAGCATGCAGAAGAAACCCACGAAAAAGACCTTGAAAAAATCATCGGATCAGATCAAGTCATTCAACGCGCCTATGAAGAACTCAATCGTTTTTCGTGGTCAGAGATTGAATTAAACACATACGAACAGGAAGAAAAACGAGAAAGAGATGCGCAGGCGATTATAGACCAGCGGTTGCTCGATATAGAAGCTGCGGAAGCTGCTGCGAAAGCTAGGGTGGAAGCTGCGGAGGCTGCTGCGAAAGCTGGAGTGGAAGCTGCGAAAAATAAATACAAAGAAGAAGGCGTACAAGAAGTGGCTAAATCTATGAAGCGAGCAGGCTTATCAGCAAAAGATATTGCGCAATATACGGGTTTATCTCAAGAAGAGATCGATCATTTAAAAATCTAGAGAACCCCCTCTTAAAAACTACCAATTTCATCTCACCTCAAGAATACAAAAGCAGCATCTTGAAGTGAGATGAGTATGGCCAGTTGACGTTCAAACTATAGTCTTCGCAACCCAAAAACAGAAAAAAATCTTTCTATAAAAAAATCGCGATTTAAAGCGCGAAGGCTATGTACCTATTCAACTTGAAGATACAAAACCAGTATCTTCAAGTTGAATAGGTACATACGCAACATTACTCGATCGTCATCACACCTGGATTTTTCTGCACCAGCGTTGCCACTACTTTTGCGCTAAATCCTTTTACCTCAGACAAACCATCTACCGATTTGAAAGGACCATGCTGTGTGCGATAATCGACGATCGCTGCGGCTTTGGCGGCGCCTATTCCTTTTACTTTTTTAAGTTCATCAATGCTAGCCGAGTTAATATTCACTTTCTGCTCCGTCGCCACATGCGATGTGGTTTCGGCAGCAGCAGCGGTTGGTTGATTGTTTGCTGCAAGCGCAGGTTGGATAGACAAACAAAGAACTGACGCTAAACTCAGCGCCATGATAGAGCGTTTTAAAGACATAATTTTTCTCCTGAAGGTTTAAAAACAGGAGAATACCATTATCAAAATCCGCTAAAAATACCGTAATTTTTACAGTATTGACTTCGTTTCAAATTTCAAATTCAAAAGACATACTACGACTTAATCTTATGGAAAAAACATACACACCTCACGCAATAGAACAACACTCGTATCAACGCTGGGAAAAATCCGGTTATTTTATGCCACAACAAACTGGCACGCCTTACTGCATCATGCTGCCGCCACCGAATGTGACAGGCACACTGCATATGGGTCATGGATTTCAAGTCAGTTTGATGGATGCGCTGATTCGCTATCGCCGCATGTGTGGAGACAATACATTGTGGCAAGCAGGTACGGATCACGCAGGTATTGCCACACAAATGGTTGTAGAACGACAACTGCTGCAAACAGGTCAAACACGTCATGATGTGGGACGTGATGCCTTTGTGGCTAAAACCTGGGAATGGAAAAATCAATCCGATAGCACGATTAAAAATCAACTGCGCCGTATAGGTGCATCGCTTGACTGGACACGCGAACGATTTAGTTTAGATCACGATATCAATCGTGCCGTTATTCAGGTATTTGTCACGCTACATCAAGAAGGGCTGATTTATCGCGGTAAACGCTTAGTCAATTGGGACCCCACACTGCTCACTGCGGTATCTGATTTAGAAGTAGTCTCTACTGAAGAAGAAGGCTCACTCTGGTATTTCCGTTATCCCATCGTGAATAGTACTGAAGTTTTAGTGATTGCTACCACACGCCCTGAAACACTATTGGGTGATACAGCCGTCGCTGTGCATCCCGATGATGAACGTTATCAACACCTGATCGGTCAGCAGATACAACATCCATTAACGGGCAGAACCATCCCTGTTATTGCTGATGATTATGTCGATCCTGCATTCGGTACTGGCTGCGTCAAAATTACACCTGCGCATGATTTTAACGACTATGCGATAGGACAGCGTCACGCATTATCACTCATCAATATTTTTACACCCGACGCTATGATTAACGACAATGCGCCAGAAACATATCGTGGCTTGGAGCGTACTGCTGCGCGCAAACGTGTTGTCGCGGATTTACAAGCATTAGATCTCGTCGAAAAAATACAGCCACACATATTACAAGTACCGCGTGGAGATCGCTCAGGCGCGATCATCGAACCTTATCTCACCGATCAGTGGTACATTAAAGCCAAGCCATTGGCAGAACCTGCGATTGCTGCTGTTAAAAAAGGAGAGATTCAATTTGTACCCGAAAACTGGAGCAAAACTTATTTCCAGTGGTTGGAGAACATTGAAGACTGGTGCATCAGTCGACAACTGTGGTGGGGACATCGTATTCCTGCGTGGTATGACGATGCCGGTAATATTTATGTGGCTGAAAATGAAGCGCAAGTGCGTGAAAAATATAATTTAGGCACGATACATTTACACCAGGATGAAGATGTGTTGGACACCTGGTTTTCTGCGAGTTTATGGCCGTTTGCTACTTTAGGCTGGCCAGAAAAAACACCTGAGCTGCAAACTTTTTATCCCACGAGCGTTTTACTCACCGGCTTTGATATTTTATTTTTCTGGGTCGCACGCATGGTGATGATGGGATTAAAATTTAATGGCAAAGTGCCTTTTAAAACCGTCTATGTCACCGGATTGATTCGCGATAGCGAAGGTCAAAAAATGTCTAAATCAAAAGGGAATGTATTAGACCCGATTGATTTAATCGATGGCATCGATCTGGATGCACTGATACAAAAACGCACCTTTGGTTTGATGCAGCCTGAGAAAGCACAAAAAATCGAGCAAGCAACGCGTCGAGATTTTCCGAATGGTATTGCTGCGTTTGGTACGGATGCCTTGCGATTTACGTATTGCGCATTAGCAAACACCGGGCGCGATATCCGTTTTGATTTGGGACGCATGGAAGGCTATCGCAACTTCTGCAATAAGTTATGGAATGCCGCACGTTATGTGTTGATGAATACGGAAAATTTTAATCTTGACACACATACGCCTAAATATTCTCTCGCCGATCGTTGGATACGCAGTCAATTACAACAAACCATCCAAACAATCACACAGCATTTTGAAAACTATCGTTTTGATCTGTTAGCGCAGGCTTTATACGAATTTACGTGGAATGAATATTGCGACTGGTATTTGGAATTTTCAAAACCTGTTTTAGTGGGAGAAAGTGCGTCTGAAGCAGAACAACAAGGCTCGCGCCAAACATTGGTGTTTGTATTAGAAACATTGCTGCGTTTGATACATCCGCTCATGCCATTTATCACCGAAGAAATCTGGCAGCTGGTAGCTCCCTTAGCAGGGAAACAGGGCGATACCATTATGCTCCAGCCTTATCCTGTTTTTGATACAGATCAAATAGATACGGAAGCCACAGCAGATATTGAGTGGCTTAAAAAAGTAGTATTAAACTTACGACAGATTCGCTCAGAGATGAATATTTCGCCTAAAAAATCTTTGCCTTTGTTGTTACAAAAAGGTCAGGCACAAGATAGAA
>JBIIEG010000045.1:0-7550 GCA_044237955.1 Gammaproteobacteria bacterium | reverse complement strand
ATGCAGCAGCAGGGTTATCAGACATGCGCGCTTTCAACTCGTCTCTGAATCCATCCCAAGGTTGTGGAAACTGCGCATCTAATTTTTCAGATAGTTGAAGCGCTTTCACATCCAGCACTTCACCTGTTTCGGGGTCTATATAACTTTTAGCTTTTGAGTCTTGTATGTATTTTAATTCGTTGCGTCGTGAATAATCTGACAAGCGTTTGATCATCCTGCGATTACAGGCAGCCACAACAGCCGCATCCAGCGCATGATGCAAATCACCTTCTTCGCGTATTTTTGCCAATCCCCAACGTCCGCGTAAAAAAGCAGTTAATCGACCAGTCACCACAACACATTGCTTACTAAAATGTTGTGGCACTTTTTTAGAGACGTCCTCTTCAGTTGTGCCAGGATTAAATTGTAGATATTTTTCGATATGGTTTTTAAAACTGCGGCAAATATAACGAGTGTCTGATAAATTGCGTTCTCTGAATCCTTCTGCAGCAGCACCTGAAAAATCCTGACGTAGCAAACGGTCTCTTTTTTCTTTACGGATTTTTTTATTAGATTCCACAAAGGCTTTGAATAACTTCCACCTTTCACTTTCATGAGCACCATCCAGATATTCATATGGAGTAAGGTCGCCTTTGTTTTGGTTCTCTGCTGTCAGCACCAATACTTGGTTGTTCATGCTGTTGTCATAGCTGCGAGAATAGGGAAGAGCATGATCAACTTGATAAGCAGGTGTAAAAATTTCCTCAAGATGATCAATAGCTTTTAAGCTATACCCACATTTACCATCCTGTTGCTTATAAAGCCGATATTTGAGCAAATCTAGTCCATTAGGCTTTCTATGAAAATTTTCTTCAAATTCCGCAACAATCAGTTGTCTCTCATCTAAAAAACCCTGCTGTTCTTTTTTAATTGCTTTGCGTTCATCTAACGATTTAGAAAGATCGCGTGCCAGTTCAATATGTATGGCTGATGGCGAGCCATATTTTTTTATAATGGCATTGACTAATTTTCTAGCTTGATTCAAAGCGCGATACACGACAGGGTTAACGATTTCTTCTTTGTTTAGCAGGGGTAAATAACGGCTTTTTTCGCCATTTAAAGCACGTTGGCTATGATGCAGATATTCTGGGACTTGAGCGACAGCTTCATCGTAGCGCAAACCTTTTTCCATGAAGGGTAAAATTTTCTTGAGTGCCTTGATCGATAAACGAATGAATTGATCGAAAGAAACCTCAAATACTGCGTCGATAATATGATTCTCTATACCCGCTTTTTCTAATTCTGTTTGAATTTCGACATCTGTTTTGCAGCAGGTCAATATATCGGCCAGCTTATCTAATCCATCAGAGTTAACCGCATCACGCTGCCATTCATGTTTTAAGCCTTAAAGCATGAAAATATTTGGCTTCAAAAAAAATAGCTTCTTCAGCTTTTGTTTTGTCCTCTCCATTTTTCTTTTTGTCATAGCTCAGTCCATTGAAATAAGCACTATCGCTTATGTCTAATTTGTCACGTATTTGCTTGTAAGTGATTTTTGAAGACTGAAAGGGTACTTCTATCAATTGCAATCGTTCTTGTTCTGTTAATGCTCTTTCTGTACCTTGTTCACTAATTTTCAAATTGTTTAATTTAGTTAGCCATACAAAGCGTTCAGCGGAATAGCTGGCTTTCGGCGCTCTTTTCTCATCTGTTTCAAAAGTGCAGTTACCTACCATCTTCCTCAAATCAGCGCCTGATAATGCGGGTTTTCTAGCCATCAATAAGGCATGCACTTTTTCTTCAAAAGCTATATCAGTATGTGGATTTTGATACTGTCGCTGTTTCTGAAATAAAATTTTCAATTCGCTCTCTAGTTCAGGTCGCGCCAATGTATGTTGATAATTTCCAGCTTTGTTACGTTTGGCTTTTTCAAATCTCTCGTCTTTTAAGACCATTTCACCCACAGTTTGATATTGCTTATCATCGAGCAATTGTCGATTGGCGTTCACGCCAGACAGCATTTCTCCTACTTTTTTATCCTTTTTTTCCTCACCTTTACGATTAGATTCAAAGCCGCGATGCTTGACGATGTGGTACAAAGCAGCTGCCCATTCCTCGCGTGTTAATTTTCTTTCTAAACCAATTGCGCGCAATTCCCATGGGCTGATAGGATTTTTTTCTCCCTGTTGGAATGTTTCTACCTTGGCAAGAGAAATCAAACCCTCATGTTTCATGAGGCGTAGTAAACGCAGCATACGATGAGCACGTCTACGAACACGGCGACGCGTTAAACGTGCTTCGCGACGAATTTTATTTAATGAGTCACCTTCTTTATCAGTTTCTGCTTTTTCAAAGGTACGTACATGCAAACCAAGAATTTTGTCTTGAGCTAATATTGCCGCACCTACTGAAGCAACACCTATATCAAGACCTAGGGTATAACTACTGATTAAGTTTTTTTGTTCTTTGATCATGATGGATATCCTTTCCCTCTGTTGGAATTGAAATTAGAATGATGGTAGACTGCGGTTGTTGTAGCGTTCTGGGGTGAGAGCCGTTGCTACAATAAAGCCAATGTCTTAACAGACATTGTGCGTGAACCCAAGCCCGCTGAAAAGCGGGCTTTTTTTTGTGCCGATATTTGTATCACAGGCTTTATTCACAAACAATTGTGCAGCTACCGTTATCTTAAATGAAGCATTTTGGATATGGCGCCTGAGGAGTTACCAAAATTCCAGCCATAGGACTACATTTATTACTAATTCCATGTGTTTAAATATCTCTTAGAAACTTGATCAGGCTCTTAAGGATGAGAGCTCCCACGGAGGGAAAAGCAGGGAAGCGATTAGGATGGAACCCTAACTGGCATAAAGGATTATGCCAAGATGAAATAAGTTTCTGCCTGCCCGGCCTCGTATCTTTAGGATGAAGATACGGGGCTTTTTTTTGCCCGCGGAAAAACTAAATCGCCTCTCCCTACCCTCTCCCAAAGAAGTGGGAGAGGAGAAAAAGTGCATAGAATAATCCCACCTACAGAGTCACAGCCGTGGATAGTTACGCTTCCTCACAGGCCTGGCAGTATTTCTGCAACTATTTACGGCACGGACCTTGTCATTCCCGCGAATGCGGGAACCCATCCCAGCATGGCAATCATACAAAGGAAACATTTAAAAAATAGGGCTTCAGTATTTTTTCTCTTATCGGTTTAGACCAAAGAATAAGTATAGGAGCGGTACGTGGATGGGTTCCCGCATTCGCGGGAATGACAACGTTATTGCCGTGAAGTGCCAAAAAAATCCCAGAGGCGTTGATAACCAACTAAAACAACTGCCGTACATCCGGATTCTTCGAATACTCCTTCAAAATATCCGCCAGCAAACTATCAATCACACCTAACTTAATCTCTTCATCAATCAACCCACCCTCTTCCTTAACTGACATCAGGCGATTTTCGATTGTCTTGGTAGCAGACCCACCCGGAAATAAATTAGACAATAGACGGCGAGCTTCAGCAGGATTGAGTTTTTTATAAAGTTTATTACGCAACTGCGCATCCTCAGAGGTAGTACTGAAAGACCAGAGCTCTACAGGACCCAGCGTCAAGGTCAACAACTGCGTATTCATGCCATTTTTAGCGGAAAACTGTGCAAGGAAAGTCGCACCACCTTCCCTTGGACCATGCACACGCGTGCGCAAAGCATTCTCTGCCGTGGCTGACAAACCAAACACTTTTGTTGTTTTTTGTATGGCCTGCTCGGGACCTGCGTCCATAATAAAAATAGACGTCGCAAACTCTACCATCACCGAATCAAAATCTTCCAACGATTGAGAAATCAACGCAATCTGCACACTCCATTTTCGACCTTCACGCATGTCCTGTATGATTTGATTACGCACGGCCTGCACACCCGCCGTTCGATGGAACTCATCCAAAACAATACGCTTAGGATCTTCACGTATCTCAGAAATACGCCTTTCATGATAACTGCGATACGTTTCAGACATATCGTTTGCATTATCTTCAGTCAGAAAATAATGACGCGCTAATACATAACGAGCCAACATATACATCACAGAAGTTTGACGACTCGCAGCATCACCACCACTCTTTGCAACCTCATCCAAATCAAGCGATACAATACGCGCATCACCAATATCAAATTTAGTGGTCTGAGAAATGATAGGATATTCACGTATCGCACTCGAAATCATTCTGACAAACGCATTGATAATAGGCTCGCCCGTAGGCGCTATGATTTTACCGTATAAATCTTCGACAACAGATGACCGACAGATAGAGGTTACATCACCTAACACTGGCATCGCATGACGTTGTGCCAACATCGCTTCGTGTACAAATCCTGCAATAAACAACGCATCTGTTACTTCCCACCACGTAGTATGCGTATCTTTAATAAAACCAATTTCTTCTAATATGCCATCAATAAATTCTTCCATACCAGGCGTGTAAACGTGCGGATTACCCTCGTTTGACAGGCTTTTATACAATTCATCTACTATCAGACCCGCCATATCTGAAATACCATCATAGGCTTTAGTTGAGCCAACGGGGGTACCTAACAATGTTAAAAAGTTCACCAGAAAATTACGTTCCTGGGGCGTGGGATAACGTGAACCTAACTGCGTATCAAACAGATTGATCGCGTAGTCAGGCGTCATACGTAAACGATGATAAGCCACTAAATGTCGCTTTTCTAAGGGTAACGCTTCTTTTAGCAAAGAAATTAAGCCACTACTGGAAGGTCCAATATCGATCACAGCAATACGTGGCAGACGTTGTAAGCCAGCACTTAAACAAAGCGCTAGATTCATGGCATTGGAAAGTACGGATTTACCAGAACCAGGACGCGCATAAATAATATCAATCCAGGTGGTTTGTTGACTGGAGCCTGGTTGATAAGGCCAGGGTTTTCCATCGGGTGAACGAAATAAAATAGCGCCACTTGACCAGGGTGAAGAAGGTCTAAATAACGGCAGCATGTGGAGTACTTGAGAAATAGGTGCAATAGATGCAGTGGCTACGCTAGTGCCAGCAACACCCAACATGCTCGAGACAACGCCTGCAAAAGCATCGCCGCATGTTTCTGCTACGTCGCAGGAACCCCAGCTTTCTACTGCTTTGGCCAGTTGTGCGATTCGACCACGTAATAGACGTGTATTGCCTTCTGGCGCCCACGTGGTGACTGTCACGCGCAGTTTAACAACCGCGTCGTCCGTGTTGATATTGATGTATTTCAGGAGATTCAGGGAATCATTCAGTAGACGATTTTCTGCTGAGGTAAACGACAACACCGCTGATAGCGCAGCTTTTAAACGTGTGGACTCCAGACCGCCGCTATCTATCAAAAATGACATGCGCCAAGGAATGTATGTTTGTACCACGCGTGAGAATAGAGAGAGGAATGTTTGTATTTCTTTGGGGAAAAGCTCTATAAAAACAGAGGAATAAATACGATCGCCTAGTCGCGCTGTACGCAGATCAATATTTTCACCGCTGCGTGGAAATAATTGACGTGCAAGTGGCGGCCATAAAATATCGGATATTTGCCCTTCAATCAGATGGGAGTCTCTGATCGTGATTTTGTCGCCTGGCAATAAGGGACGCCAGCTTTTATCGGTAAAATCAGGGTCTACTGTCGTCCGCATCACATAGAGTGCTTCGTGCACTTCCAGTAATTCAGTGACTATTTCCAACATGTTCATGTCGTTTAACAGACCGCGGACAAAAGAATCATGTGATTCACGCAGGTCAGGTATCGCGGCTAATAAATTTTGTGTGTATTTAAAAGGGGGTACTTTTTTTTCTTTAATCAGTTTGAGTTTTTCTTTGTTGGCACGTTTCAGCTGTTCTCCTGTTAATGCGTTGGGACGGGTCCACATCACAATATAAACTGATTCTTGCGCGCAATATTTGGCTAGATAATTGATACGTTCACTGAAAAGATCTTCTAATTCGAGGTTAATACGTTTTGCAGTGTTTGAGGCGGGTTTTAAAATTTCTGTGATTTCTTGTTTGATATCGTCTTTGTTGTAACTAAAAAAGAATTGGATGGTATGTCCTGGTCTGGACATGGTTGTTTGCAGGCTTTGCAGCATGCCTACTTGTACGCGATCAAATTCTTCGCTGCCAATCAAGGCACGAACGCCATGGACTCGCAGGATAGATACAAGTCCGCCGTCATGAGAAACCAATGCAGTTGGGCTGTCTGCTGTTTGCAGGTCACAGTAGGATTGAGTTGTTTGTTTTAGGGCTGTCGATAACCATGCGAGAAAGACATCTACGCTGTCTAGTATGGGTATCATGAAGTTTGCCATGCGGGCGTTTCCTTTGTGTTAAATAGATAGTTCTTCTGGCGCTACGCAGACATTTCCTCTAGCGCATCCGCGGCCCATGCTTCAATCTGTTTGGTAAATTTTGCTCTGGCAGGCAGTAATCTCAATGCAGCTAGCCAAGGGGGATTCGGTGAAGTTTTAAGATCAGTCGATGCTTGAATCAATGCCTGCCCCACTAAAGATGGGTTACTCATCCCCTCTCCCAATTTTTGCTCCACAATTTTGTGGCGCATTTTCAGCGTACGATAAATGTTCTGCGCATCCATACGATAATCAGTGGCATTGGCAATCGCGCAAAATAAAACATGACAGAGGCCATTTAGCTCGGGCTGAGAAATCTCTGGCATATAAATCAATGTGCCACCCCCATAATCACCTTTGTCTATCGACTCTAGAAAAAAACACTGTGTACAAAAACAACAAGCTGTCGCCATATTAGACAGCTTGTTGTTTTGATAATTCATATCCAGATTGATAATTTCTTGAAACTGACGCGCCTGGAACCCACAAAACTGACACGTATAAGCATCTCTATCTAAAACACGCTGACTGAATTTTAGAAATTTATCATCCGCTTTTCTGGCGATAAATAAACGCCAGGCGGCGGGAATGCTATGCAATGTCAAAGGGTACACAAAGACACTCCGAAATTATAAACAGTCAGTAATTCGCGCCGCTCTGTTTCACCAGTACTGGCGCGGGGTTTTAAAAAATTGTTTCGTACATTCCTACTCATTAACTGGAAGAACAAGTGCAATGGGGGGTTGTCAGGGGGGGAGAGACGCAGTTCTTCCCCCTGGCCGGCTGAATTCTCCCCTTTTGTGGGACTCGTTTCCCAAATGCACCCCGCGATTTTTTACGGGACAATGCCTCAATAAAAACCAGTATCTTCAAGTACGAGCGGTATAAACCGTTAGCCTGGTGGCTTAGTCCCAGAATCACTAGCGCCTGGGAATGTACCACCACCACCAAAACCACCCGTAGTGCCTTCGTCAACACCAAAGGTTTTTCCTAACGGTGCGATAAAACCACCGATAAACACCAGTACGGCGCCTATCAAGGTCATCACAATAGGTGTACCTAATGTCACTTGTGTGGGGTTATCTTTGTGCTGTTTAAATTTCAACACACCAAATGTGAGAAATCCAAAACCCGCCAGGTAGGAAATAGCAACTAACATTTTGCCAATGCTACTAATAGTGCCCGTCACGTTGTCA
>JBIIEG010000044.1:0-7564 GCA_044237955.1 Gammaproteobacteria bacterium | reverse complement strand
ATTTTAAATAACGAGTGCGTTTGTTTTTTTCCATCAATGATCCAATCCGTATTAAAAATTTTATGCCGACAATGTTCGGAATTCACCTGCGCAAACATCATCAATTCTGCATCGCTGGGATTGCGTTTGAGTTTTTTAAAACACGTGACTAAGTAATTAATTTCTTCTTCGTCTAGAGCCAAACCTAAGTCTTTATTGGCGGCTAAAAGCGCTGCTTTTCCATGCGATAAAATATCGATGATGTTCGCGGGTTCTGGCAATGGGTGTGTGAATAACGCATCGCTGAACTGGATATCATGCAACGCTGATTCTGTCATCGGGTCGTGCAACAGCGTTGCTAATTGTTGTTTATCAAATGGTGAAAAAGTATCTGTTGCTTTGATTGTATAAACAATACCGTGCTCTAAACGATTGATATTTGTAAGACCTGCGTTGTGCACAATGTCTGTGGCTTTAGAAGACCAAGGGGAGATAGTGCCTAAACGCGGCACCACTAAAATAAATTTATCGTTGTTGTGATTGTCTAATAAATTTTGCGGCGGATGTGACCCTGCGGATAAGAAGCTGACTTCTTGGGGATAATCATATTCAGGATCTTGTGCAGCAAAAGAAAAGGCGTCCCATACGTCTGCTTGTAACAAGCACATAAGTTGCGTTTGTTGTTTGGATGAAAGCGCATGTTCACTTTCTGCGAAATAAACGTAGGTCGCACTTAAGTCCGTAATAAACGAAAAAACGGCTTGAAGCCGTTGGAGTTGTTTTTTTGCTCTGAAAGAGGAAAGCGCAGAAGCGCCAGTGTAGCGGTAGATGTGCATATTATTTAGATAAAGAAGGTTAAAGTAACTATTCAGGCAATAACGTTGTCATTCCCGCGAAGGCGGGAACCTATCCACATACCGCTCCTGTAATGAGTTGTATTGGTAAGAGCGCAATGGAAAAATACTTAAGTCTTATTTTTTAAGTATTTCCTTCGCATTATTGCCATGCCGGGATGGGTTCCCGCCTTCGCGGGAATGACAACGTTCGCACCGTGAATCGTTACAAGGTTAAATCGAAGTTAATAACACGATATAGATTATAGTTGATATAAGCCAGGCTGTAACGGGTGATGGATGTACGTCGGCCATTATGTGTTTATACACTCCAACTATTGGCTACTTCTCCACCCGATAATTCGGCGCTTCTTTGGTAATCGCAACATCATGCACATGACTCTCGCGCATGCCTGCACCTGTGATACGTACAAACTGTACTTTGGTGCGCAAGGCATCAATATCAGGGGAGCCGGTATATCCCATGCTGGAACGCAATCCACCCAACAACTGGTGTACGACGGCGACTAAACTGCCTTTGTAAGGCACGCGTCCTTCTATGCCTTCAGGGACTAGCTTTTCAAACTCGCTCCCCTCTTGGAAATAGCGATCACTGGAGCCTTGACACATAGCACCCAACGAACCCATCCCACGATACGATTTATAGGAGCGTCCCTGGTATAACTCGACCTCCCCAGGGGCTTCTTCTGTACCGCCAAACAAACCGCCAATCATCACTGATGAAGCACCCGCGGCAATGGCTTTGGATAAATCGCCTGAAAAACGAATACCGCCATCTGCGATCAAGGGAATACCTTTTTCTTTCAGCGCTTTTGCGACTTGCGTAATCGCTGTGATTTGGGGCACACCCACACCTGCCACAATACGGGTTGTACAAATAGAGCCAGGGCCAATGCCTACTTTCACGCCATCTGCACCCGCTTCTGCTAAAGCTAACGCAGCCTCTGCTGTCACAATATTGCCAGCGATAACTTGCACTTGTGGAAAGTGCTGTTTGATCCAACGGACGCGTTCAATCACGCCTTTAGAATGTCCATGCGCGGTATCCACCACAATCACATCCACACCTGCTTTGACCAATGCTTCTACACGGGCATCCGTATCGGGACTCGTTCCCACTGCAGCGCCTACGCGTAATCTCCCTTGACTGTCTTTACAGGCATATGGTTTTTCTTTGGCTTTTAAAATATCTCGAACCGTAATCATGCCGCGTAATTGAAATTGCTTATCCACGACCAATACTTTTTCGATGCGTTTTTTGTGCAGCAGTTGAATCACCTGCTCGCGGCTGGTACCTTCTTCGACGGTTACCAATCGATCTTTGGGTGTCATTAAATTAGCAACGGGCTGATCTAGCTGGGTTTCAAAACGCACATCACGATTTGTGATGATACCAACCAGCTGTTCACCATCAACGACCGGCACGCCCGAAAACTGGTGCGCATGGGTTAATTTATTCAGCTCACGTATCGTTGTTTGAGGCGTCACTGTGATGGGATCTTTGACCACGCCACTTTCAAATTTCTTTACACTAAGGACCTGCATGGCTTGGTTTTCGATACTCATGCTTTTATGCAGAATACCGATACCACCTTCTTGCGCCAAAGTGATGGCCAAACGAGATTCTGTGACCGTATCCATCGAGGCTGATACAAGCGGAATATTAAGCGCAATTTCGCGGGTTAATTGGGTCTTTAAGGAAACATCTTTGGGCAAAATATCGGAATAGGCCGGGACTAGAAGGACATCATCGAATGTGAGTGCTTCTTCAAGAATACGCATAGGGGATCCTCGTAGAATGAAAAAAGCCCGGGGTGGTGAAACTACCAAGCCGAGCGGGTGGATTATATACGGGTGGGGGGCTGATGGCGAGCACGCAACAAAAACCTCAGCAATTCCCGCTGAGAAACACATCGGGCCTTGCTTCCTTGTTTTAAGGCGTCGCGCGAAATAAATTCGCACTCGCGCTCAGGGGGAATTGCTGCTTGTTGTGTTTCAATGTTGAAAGGGCCCAGGTTTGTAACATGGGTTTATTTTACATCGTCATGGCGAGGAGGAGATATTAGCAAAGACCCTTACACCTCGTCGTTGCGAGCGTTTTTTGCGAAGCAATCCAGAAGAAAATATTAAGCGATCTGTTCAAAATATTTATTTAGGTTTTTTCCTGGATTGCTTCGTGGCAAAAAATGCTCCTCGCAACGACGAGGTGGCGGTTGGTCTTTGGAAGGCATTACTTCACCACAAATCCAACTTCTGAAATCTGCTGAACTATTTTTCCATCACGCTTCATCACAACACCTAATTTATGCTGACCACGTTGCAAGGGCCACAGATATTGTCCTGTTTCTGTATGCGCTATATTTTCGTCATTGAGCATCCAATCAACCGTATCTCCAGATTGCAACCCTGTTATTTCAAATACCAATTTTTGTTTATCTTTGGGAATACGTGGATCCATCGCGATTTGTAGTCCTTCTGTGGGTTGTACCAATATTATTTTTGATGGCTGTAGAATATTTTTTTGGTCATCTCCTTCTGTACCATTTATATACCGCTCGCCTTTCAAGACACTGTTTTCTGTTAAGGCGGGTATAAAATATTCTGTACGCATCAAACAAGCAGCCTCTTCTGCGGGCGCACACATTTCTTTGCGTACTAATTTAGGGCTTAAATACAACGGCGCTGTTTTTTGTCCCTGATTTAATTTAGAAAAAATACCGCGCATCACTAACGCAGGCCCAACAGAACCTGTGACACCATCCATGGGTGTGCGATCCAAATTACCCATCCAGATTCCTACAACATAACGATAATTAAATCCGACCACCCATGCATCGCGATAATCGCTAGAAGTGCCTGTTTTAACTGCTGTTTGTACAGGCATATTCATGACGCTGTTCGTACCAAACTCTAAACGCCTGGCCCAACTATCCGATAAAATATTGGCAATCAGGGAACTCCCCTCATCAGAAAAAATTCTTTTGGGTGGTTGATCATTCGGTGTACTCAATAAAAAATGCAAAGGGCGATACATGCCATGATTAGCTAATGCGGCATAACCTGTCACTAATTCTAATAATGTTACCTCCCCATTACCCAATGCTAAACCTTCATCATAGATAGAAGCCGCTCTATCTAGACTGCTAAAGCCTAAGCTATGCAGCGTATCCAAATAACGCGACACACCCACAAATTGAATGGTACGAAGCGCCGGAATATTCAGTGAATTTCCCAACGCTTCACGCAAACTGATTTTGCCATAATAGGTATTGCTGTAATTTTTGAATCGATGTAACCCTGTGCCAATCGCACTCGACAAAGGTGAATCATCAATCAATGTCGCCGGTGTCCAGCCCGATTCTAATGCCAAGGTATAAAGAAAAGGTTTTAAAGCAGAGCCTGGTTGTCTTGGCGCAGTCACTGCGTCGATTTGATGTGTATGCTCGTTGTTGGCGCCACCAACCACCCAAGCCAATATTTCGCCTGTTATGTGATCGACTACCACTACCGCCGCATTGTGAACATTTTTAGCAGACAGACTTTTAACACGCTCATCTATCATGGCTTGTATGTGTTGCTGCAAGTTTGCATCCAGCGTTGTTTTTAATGCTTGATTTGTAAGTGTCTGATGATTCCTGATAAAGCCTACAAAATGGCCTGCATTCACCGATAAATTAGAGGCATCGAGCGTTAATGTTTGCTGCTCAATTTCCGATAACTCTGTTGTACTTAACAGATCTTGCTGATTTAACGATTTTGCTAAACGCATGATCGCTGTGTTGATTTTGTCTGTGCTTTGATATAAGTCGAAATTTGAAGGTGCGCGCGCCAACACAACCAATGCCAACATTTCTTTATGGCTCAGCGTAGAAAGATCACGATTAAAATAATAATGCGCTGCTTGCAATACACCACGACGGTTTGCCGCATAAGGTAATTGATTCAGATAAAACTCTAAAATATCCGACTTTTTAAGGTGTCTTTCTAAAGAGAGGACTTCGAAGCTTTCAATCCATTTAGACCATAAGTTGCGTGGTCTTGGATGAATCATCCGAACGACTTGCTCGCTCATCGTACTGGCACCACGCACGGCACGATCAGCGCGCATGTTCTGCCACAAGGCGCTTAGTCGTGCACGCCAATCGATCCCTCGATGCGTATAAAAATGTTGATCTTCGGAAAAGATAAATGCTTCTTTTAAAAAATCGGGTACTTGATAAAGCGGCAGATTATCGTAGGTATTCCAGCGGTTTTGATAGGAAATAGTGAGAGGATAACCATGACGGTCTGTGACTTGCAGTGTTTGTGCCTCAGCAGTAATGGTACGTAATGATGGTGTGATGGGGCTTACATCGAGCCAGGTTTTGAATAAAAAAAACAGCATGCAGAGAACCAACGCGCTGAGAAAAATATATCGACAAAAGCGCATGCCATTTACCTTATCCGGATTAAATGCCCTATTCAACCAACAAACTCGTCAGCATCCCTAGCCCAAACACATCTGGGTTATACATCTCCTCTGCCTTCACAGCTGGCACACTAAAATCACCCGCGGCGATCGCTTGTGCGGTGTACGATAGATGATAATTTCCGGCTGGCAAATAATCCGAATAATAACGCACCACATCATGACGTAATTCTTGATGATAAAAATGCCAGCGCGATACGTTGTACTCAATCCAATTGTTTGATTTAAACCAAACAGAACCTTCTGCCGCTGTGAACTTATTTTGGTCAGCATCGACTGTGGATGCCGTTGCTAAATCACGATTCACAGGCTCCAGGCCACCAGGAACCGCATCATCGATCACGACAAAGTTTCTTGCAGCAGGTAGTGATAGATAAATATCTACACGCACTAATTCACCGGTATGAATGTGCATTGGCTCTTTTAGCAAGAGCCATTTGCCATCACGCTGTACGCTATATTCACGCTGAATACCCATACCCGCATTGATCGCTTCTTTTTGCTCACCCGGTGCGAAATCTATTTGTGTGGTGTAGTAGAGACGCCCCTCACCTTGACGTGAAATAACAAGACTGTCTTTGTGCCCTGCATCTTCTTTTTTCATCGGATAGTTAAAAATAACCGGCAAATCGAGCAAGCTATTAAATTGTGTTTCACCTAAAGACTTGTTTTTGAAATCAACGCCCACGGTCATTTTAGGTATTACATTTTCATAAGCGCGACTGTAATCCACCATTGCCTGCATGCAGAATATATTTTCTTGCGTATTTTCCCAGTGATCACGATTTTTTCGTGTTTGATTAATGGTAGACATCAATTTAAAAGGGATATCGCCAATTAAATTTTTATTGATTTTTTCAACACCCATCAATGTCGACAAAACAGCGCAATTGTCCCGCAAGGGGGATGCAAGAATACGTTGGTAATCATCATCTAATGTTTCACTGAAAATAAATTTGCCCGATGTTTGATTCGCATGCGACAACATAGATTGCGTGACATCTTTCACCATGTTTTCTGCGCCTTTGATCTGCATCGCAGCTTGCACAAAATAGGCTTGCCCAAACAAACTCATTTTTTTGACTGAGGGCATATAGCGCTGCAAATCATCCAATGCAATTTTACCCTGCCCTCCTAATGCAGCTAACGCAACAGCGCGTACGGTAGATTTCATACCATCACTGTAATAATCCGGCGCTGTATCGCGCTTCAAAAAATTCAGCAGATAGTCTTGTAATTTACGCTCAACCGGCAGTGGAATCGCATAACCTGCCTGTCGTAACTCATTAAATGCCAGCGCAGTATAAGCACTCAAATAAGGGTCGGCGTATTGATCTTCTGCGATATAGAATGTCATTCCACCATTGGGGGCTTGCGCGTTGGCGGCTAGCGCTAATGTTTGTTGTGGCAAATCAGCGCTGTCCTCCCACTTAAATTGGGCAGGAAAATATTTTTTCAGTGTTTGATAGTGAGCGGCCATTAACCCTTTGGTTAATTTTTGCTCCCAACCCGCATAAGGATAATCACGCAGATATTTAAAAGCGCCCGCTACATTTGAGATAACAGTGGGTGCTGCAATGACACTCACGCCACCGATATCTGTATAAATTTTTTCGGGTATGTTGATGGGTATTGACACATGTTCTGCTGTACTTGCTCCATACTCTGCTACTGTTTCTAGCGAACGTACTTTTTTAACAGCTAAGCTGTATTCCATGCTGTCTGTATCTATCTCATCACCTGCTTTTGCAATGAATTTTATGACACCTGCACTTTCGGTTATTTTTTCGACATCGATCGGCATCCACACGGTAACACGCTTATAAGGCTCTAAATTAAGCATTTCTTGATGGATATTTTCTTTCGCATCACCTTGTACGTTAATTTCTACTTTCAAGGTGCGCGCTTTATTTGTCCGATTCATCACAGAAAAACCTGCTTTAAAGTGATCACCTTCCATCACCTGATTAGGCATCACAGGACGTACTTCCGTCGGACGATTGACTTTGAAATTCGTCTCCGCCAACCCTAAACGATCACCAGGTGTTGCACCCATGACGAGCACGCGCCAACCTGTCAAATTATCAGGCGCATCAAAAGTCACCGTTGCATTACCTGCTGCGTCAGGCTTAACAGAAGGATTCCAATAGCTCACAAATTTAAAAACATCGCGAACACCTAAATCAATACCACCATCACCACCAGGATTTGCCCCTTTTTTTTCAAATTTCTGGCGACCCACTAAACGCGTGAGCAAACTGTA
>JBIIEG010000042.1:0-7589 GCA_044237955.1 Gammaproteobacteria bacterium | reverse complement strand
ATAACACTTATGACCTGGATCCCGTGGTTAAATCGTCCACGGGATGACGACTGTAGGGTGGGGTCCTTGCAAGTAACTCACAGACACAGCTAGGTTTGTTTGCAGGCTAGAAAGCAAACCGGGAAAAGAAGCAGAAGTGGAAAGTTTTTTACGTGGTGGATTAGCGCTGGTACAGCAAGAACCAGCAACTACTGTGTGGTTTGCATTACGCCTGGGTAAGTCGACATTTGGTATTTTTGATGCCTTTCCGAATGAAGCAGGACGCGAAGCACACCTGGCTGGCAAAGTCGCAGAAGCGCCTGTAGTTGAAAAGCTGGATATTTTGGCTGCTAAGCTTCCAAGCTTTCCACCAACGCCGCCATAAATCGTGCAGCTTCTCCACCGGTTGCCGCACGATGATCAAACGTCAGTGAGATAGGTATGACGGCATGTATAGCGGGTTTTCCTTCCCAGGCAACGACACGTTGACGCGTTTTGCCAATACCAATAATGGCAACGGTGGGTGGCACGATAATGGGATTGGCATAGCGACCTACAATGCTGCCAAAATTGGATAAGGTAACAGTCGCACTGCTTAAATCAGCAGGTGAAAAAGACTGTGCTTTGGCTTTCTCTTTGAAGGTGTTAATGGTGGTGCGTAAAGACTCGGGTGATTGATTGGCCACATCTTTGATGACGGGGACATACAATCCGCCGGGTGTATCTACGGCAATCCCTAGATTGATTTCTGTCCATAATTGACGACGTATTTCTTCACTGCCGCTATAAAAATGGGCATTTAAAGCAGGTTCTGCTTTGCAGGCGCTGATGATTGCTTGTACCAGACGCAATGTCGTATCTGTTTTGTCCGGCCAGCGATGCAGATCTGCATCTTCTATCAGCGTCACAGGGACCACTTGGGCATGCGCTCGCGCCATGTTGTGTGCCATCGCGCGTCTGGCACCGTGCACTATATCGCCTTGTGGTTTGTCGGCAGGTTGTTTTGTTTTGCCAGCAGCCTGTTTGACATCGTCCGCAGTGATTGCTCCATTAGGCGCTGTGCCGTGAACGGTATTTAAATCAACACCTAAGTTGGTTGCTAGCATGCGTACCGCGGGGGTTGCTTTAATTTGTTGTGTGGGTTTTTTTAGCTGTACCGCAACACCGGTTGCTGACTCTACTAAGATGGCATCGCTGGTTTCTATGGCGCCTACGACGGTGCCCGCATCTTTAGCAGGCGTATCTTTGCTTAAAAATTCGATGAGTGGTGCGCCTGTGTGAATCACATCGCCGGGTTTGCCATATAGTTTGACGATACGGCCTTCTACGGGAGAGGGAATATCGACCACGGCTTTGGCCGTTTCCATCGAGACCAGCGGCTGATCGAGTTTGACTTCGTCTCCTTCAGCAATATGCCATTCGTGTATTTCAGCTTCAGGCAGGCCTTCGCCTAGGTCGGGTAGTTTAAAAATTGTCATATATAAGCTCTTTGTTTGTAACTCCCAAAGTACTCTAAAAACCATGGATCTAGCATAAGCAAAGACGTTGTAAATACATCCCTGTAGACTCTCCAAAAACATCCATGTTTTTGAAGGTTTGCTTATGCCAGATCCATGGTTTTTAGAGTACTTTGAGAGTTGCCTTTTTTTAGGTGTATTCCAATACGTGTTGCACCGCGTTAATGATTCTTTCTACGCTGGGGATATACAGTTTTTCCAGTTTGTAATAAGGCATCACAGTGTCGTAACCTGTCACACGCTGCACAGGCGCGTGTAAAAACATCAGCGCATGTTCGGCCAGTTGGGCAGCAATTTCAGCGCCTACACCACAGGTGCGCGCTGCTTCGTGTACGATAACACAGCGGCCAGTTTTTTCTACCGACTGCAATATGGTTTGGATATCTAAAGGTTTGATCGTTGCGACATCAATAATTTCAGCGGAAATGCCTTGTTTTGCTAACTCGGTTGCTGCCTGTTGTGTTTCGTGCGTTGAGGCACCCCAAGTGACCAAGGTGATATCGGTGCCTTCGCGCAATACAAAACAGGTATCCAACGGTAACGCTTTGCCATCATCGGGCACGTCTTGTTTGCCTAGGCGATAAATGCGTTTGGGTTCTAAAAAAATCACAGGATCTGGATTGCGAATCGCGCTTAATAACAAGCCATAAGCACGCGCAGGGGAAGACGGAATGACAACACGTAAGCCGGGTATATGTGCGAACAATGCTTCAGTACTTTCAGAATGATGTTCAGGTGCATGGATGCCGCCACCAAAAGGCGCTCTGAAAACCAAGGGGCAGGAGAGTCGTCCGCGGGTGCGGTTACGCATGCGGGCTGCGTGGCAAATGATTTGATTCATGGCGGGATAGATAAACCCCAAGAACTGGAATTCGGCAACGGGTTTGAGTCCCTGGATGGACATACCGATAGAAAGACCTGCAATCATATTTTCAGCCAAGGGTGTATCCAGCACGCGTTCTGGACCAAACTTCTCTAACAAGCCAACGGTCGTGCGAAATACACCGCCGTTTTTGCCAATGTCTTCGCCTAATACCAATACGTTAGGGTCTACGCCCATTTCATAAGTGAGGGCTTGTGTGATTGCTTCTGCTAAGAAAATTTCAGGCATAAATCAGGGAATTCCAAAGAGGGTTAAAGGCGAACTAAATTTTCTCAGCTAAGAGCATTTCTCGCTGCTCAGTCCAAGCGCTGGGCCATTGTTCATACATATAATCTACAACAGCGGTCGCAGGCTGCATCGGCATATTTAAAAATGCATCGACGGCTTGCATGATTCTAACGGAACAGTCTGATTGCCACTGCTGTTCTTTTTCTTCGTTCCATAGATTTTGCCTTTCTAGATAACGTCTCAAACGGGCAACGGGTTCAACTTCCCAGGCTTTTGCTAACACGTCGCTGCTTGAATACCGCTTGGCATCGTCTACGGTGGTATGGTCGCACAAACGATAGGTAATTGCTTCGATCAGGGTAGGTCCTTCGCCACTGCGCGCTTTATCCAGCGCTTCAGATATCACATGGGCTATGGAAATAGCATCGTTACCATCTACCTGTAATCCGGTGAAGCCTGCAGCGATGGCTTTTTGTGCGAGCGTTTGTGCGCCGCTTTGATGATCGCGCGGTACTGAGATGGCCCACTGATTGTTGTTAAGAATAAAGACGACGGGGAGTTTGTAGATGCCTGCAAAATTGATGGCTTCATAAAAATCGCCTTCGGAAGTACTGCCATCTCCACCAGAGACGAGTACGGCTCGTTTTTCTTTACGCAGTTGAATCGCATAGGCCACACCTGCTGCATGCAGGTACTGGGTTGCAATTGGAATAGCCAGTGGTAAATCTTCTGGGCATGCATCTGTAAAAAGACTGCCGCGTTCATCGCCTCCCCAAAAACTGAAGATCTGCTCGGGCTTGATGCCTCGCATAATCAGGGCGCCTTGGTCGCGGTAGTAGGGTACCAGGATGTCGTCTTTTTTGAGCACATGGCCCATTGCTGCAAAAATGGCTTCTTGTCCTAATGAGGCGGGATAGGTGCCTATTTTGCCGGTGCGTTGGAGTGCGACTGCTTTGGCATCAAATAAGCGTGTAAATACCATGTGTTGATAGAGTTTTAACAAAACTGCAGGGTCTTGTGCAATGGGGGGTAATGGTTGGACGAGTGTTGACTGTTCGTCCAGAAATTGCGTGTATTCAATGGAAAATTGCGCGACGATTTTGTTCATGTGGGGTACCTGGCTAGAGATGGCTATTGTTTTCCAGTATACTGAACCTTGTCAACGCTCGAATTTTCATAAGGCTGAATACGGTGTTGAAGTTTCCGTTATGAATGGTCTATGGGGTCTGATTTCAGGGTCGCACATCCATGTGCTCTTGTTTTTCTATCCCTGACCACAAGCCCTGAAATCAGACCCCTATAGACCATTCATAACTAGATTGTGCCAAGTTCCAACAAACCACAGGATACACCATCATGCAAAAACGATTATTAGTGTTGCTATCCAGTTTTATCCTCATGACTTCTCTTTCAGCGGCCGCCGTTGTCGGTCCAGACGAAGCCTCTTTCCCAGCCCGCACTGTGCTCAACAAAATCACCTATCAAGCAACCGTGGAAAAATGGGCGACAGCGACCACCGCTAACGTTGCAGTCAATGTCGATGCATCTTTGGATAAAGTGGGGGCCAATGTGAACAGCTATGTATTACAGAATTTAAATAAACTGGTGGCTGATGCAGGTTGGCATATCACACAAGTTAATCGCAATCAGGACAAATCAGGTTTGGAAATGTTACACGTAGAGGCTGAGGCGCGTTTGCCACAAGGGTCTCTGGCGAGCTTGCGTGAAAAAGCCAAAAGCATCAGCAAAGCGGGTGAAACCTATACGGTAGGTGGCATTGATTTCACACCCACTTTAGCTGAGATGGAAAAGACGCACGCCGATGCCAGAGCTGATGTTTATCAGCAAGTGAAAGAAGAAATTGCGCGATTGAATGCGCTGTATCCTGATCAGCATTACTTCTTGCATCAACTGGATTTCATCTCTCCTCCACGTGGAATGCCAATGATGGCTAAGGCAGAAATGATGGCTTTTAGTAATGCGCCTGCACCTGAAGCACCCAGTATTCCCGTGAATGCGAAAATAACAGAAATAGGACGGGCTGTGATTGCTGCTAGGATTCCCTTAGCAGAACAAATAAAAAACATAGATGGTAAATTACTACCGAATTAATGGGCAATGGATGGAGGATAAATGATGCCTGAAGCGTAACTACTTACGGTAATAACTTTGTCATTCCCGCGAAGGCGGGAACCCATCCACGTATCGTTCCTATACTTATCTGTGTTGTAAGTGCATAAGAGAAAGATATTTAAGCCTTTCATTTTTTTAAATATTTCCTTTGCATTATTGCCACACTGGGATGGGTTCCCGCATTCGCGGGAATGACAAAATTACTGTTAATCGCAGAGTTTCTCTGAATGTCTATTTCTTCACCGCTGTCTCTCCCTAAAATAATTGCGCATCGTGGTGCTTCTGATTATGCGCCCGAAAATACTTTGGCGTCTTTGCAGAAGGCAGCTGAACTAGGTGCTGATTGGATAGAGTTTGATGTGATGCTCACCGAAGATGGCGAAGCGATTGTTTTTCATGATGAGACATTGGATCGTACAACTAACGGCAGCGGACTGGTTGCTGAAACAACCTATCCACAAATAAGCACCCTGGATGCAGGCAGTTGGTTTTCACCGGCATTTGCAGAAGAAAAAGTACCTACGTTTATAGCGTACCTGTATTATGCAGCGAAGCTAGGGTTGGGCATCAATGTCGAAATAAAACCTACGCCAGGACAAGCGCAAAAAACTGCGGAAAAAGTCGTGGAAATTTTGGAACATCATTGGCCCGATACAGCGCTCCCGCCATTAGTATCGAGTTTTTCAATTGTTGCATTAACAACTGTCCGTGCATTAGATAAGCAACTGCAGTTGGGATTATTATTAGATGAATGGTTTGATGGCTGGAAAGAAACAGCTGCAAGGTTAAACTGTGTTTCAGTGAATGTAGACCAGGCCTTGTTAAATGCTGAAAAAGTACAAGAAATTAAATCGTGCGTGCCTTATGCTTTGGCTTATACCGTCAATGACGAAAAGCGAGCATTGGAATTATTCGCGATGGGTGTGGACGCGGTATTTAGTAACGCGCCACTCCAGTCGGTCATCTTGCGCCAGCCCGTCATCCCGTGGAAGGTTTGACCACGGGATCCAGGTAATAAGCGTTTTTCAAATTTAAATTCTTTGGAGATTTTTTTGTGACAACATTACTTTGGATTATTTTCTTTCTCGCAGCAGTTTCCACGCTTGCCTACAAGCGTGCTTCACTCTCTGTCTGCACCATCGCGATTTTATTTTTTCTATTACTGGTTTCTCAATTCAGCACACTGAGTCTCACCAGTAAAATTATACTATGGGCTGTTTATGTATGTATGGCTGTTTTGTTAAATGCTCGTCCACTTCGACGTGTATTGCTGACCAAACAATTATTCAATCTATACCAAAAAATAAAACCCGCTTTGTCTCCAACAGAAAAAACAGCGCTGGGTATTGGTACCGTCGGTTGGGAAGGTGAGTTATTCAGCGGCATGCCAAACTGGCCAGCATTAAAAAATTATCCAGCATCTCAATTAACAGCTGAAGAAAAAGAATTTCTAGAAAACGATACAGAGCAACTGTGTCGCATGTTAGATAACTGGGATATCAGTCACCATCGTTTAGACTTACCCGAAGCGGTCTGGCAATTCTTAAAAGAACGCGGTTTTTTCAGTCTTATTATCTCCAAGCAATATGGTGGAAAACAATTCTCAGCCTTCGCACACTCAGAAATTATTTTAAAAATCGCAGGGCGCAGCAATGCAGCAGCAACTGTGGTAGGTGTGCCTAATTCTCTAGGGCCTGCAGAATTACTGCTGGAGTATGGTACAGAAGAACAAAAGAACCATTATTTGCCGCGTTTAGCGACAGGAGAAGAAATCCCCTGCTTTGCATTAACAGGACCCGATGCAGGTTCCGATGCAAGTTCAATGACCGATCGCGGTATTGTGTGTAAAGGTCAGTGGGAAGGTCAAGAAATTATCGGCATACAATTGCGTTGGAATAAACGCTACATCACGCTCGCACCGGTTGCGACACTATTAGGACTCGCATTTAAATTATTTGATCCCGATCATTTGTTGGGCGAGCAAGAAGATATAGGCATTACTTGTGCATTGATTCCCACAAAAACACCCGGTGTTGTGATTGGTCGCCGGCATTATCCTGTGAATTGCGCTTTTCCTAACGGGCCGACGCAAGGTGAAGATGTATTTATTCCGCTCGATTATATTATTGGCGGCCCCAAAATGGCGGGGCAAGGTTGGCACATGTTGATTGAGCGTTTGTCAGTAGGGCGTGCAATCACACTGCCTTCTTTATCAACCGGCGGCGCTAAAGTGGCGGCTTTTGTCACAGGTGCTTATTCACGCATACGCAAACAGTTTCATATTTCTGTTGGAAAATTTGAAGGCGTAGAAGAAGCGCTCACACGTATCGCGGGTTATACCTACATCATGGATGCCACGCGTTTATTAGGCGTGGCTGCCGTAGATAAAGGCGAATGTCCTGCAGTGCCTTCAGCCATCAGCAAATATCACACCACGGAAATGGCGCGTCATGTGATTAACGATGCGATGGATGTGCACGGCGGAAAAGGTATTTGTATGGGTCCACGCAATTATATTGCACAGTCTTATATAGAAGCACCGATTGGAATCACGGTAGAAGGCGCAAATATTTTAACGCGCTGCATGATGATTTTTGGACAAGGGATGATGCGTTGCCATCCTTATCTATTAAAAGAACTGATCGCCGCACAAAATCCAGATAACAAACAAGCGCTCAAAGATTTTGATGCCGTGCTGTTCAAGCACCTGGGTTTTTTAATCAGCAACAAAGCACGTGCGTTTTTCCTGGGTTTAACACAAGGACGCATTGCAAGTGGTATGCCCGCGACGCATCCAAAACTCAAACGCTATTATCAACAGATCAATCGATTTTCTGCAGCCTTTGCTT
>JBIIEG010000041.1:0-7665 GCA_044237955.1 Gammaproteobacteria bacterium | reverse complement strand
AATGGGTAAAAATGTACGAAACAATTTTTTGGAACCCCGTGCCAGTACTGGGGAAACAGGGCGGCGGGAATTGCTGTACATTCGTACACCTTGACTGGAAAAGCAAGCGCAATGCGGATTTTTTATTTAGATATTTTTAAATGTAAAAATTTTATTCGCAATTTCAAACAAAGGGTGTTTCTCAATATTATGTTTTTTGTTTTTAATATACCCATTCAACTTGAAGATACTGGTTTTGTATCTTCAAGCTGAATAATAAAACCAGGGGGTTTAAAAACTGGACGTTCAGGATGAACAGAATGCCGTGATCGACATGAATGTCGAAAAGCGGCCCCTGGTTTTGTATTCGAACTTGAGCGAGAATTGCTGTTCATTTAATCGACCTCATCCACTATTCGAGAGCAAACATGGAACACGTCTTATTCAAATCCAGCAAAACTGTTAACACACCCAAACAAGTACTCTTCGCGAGTTTAATCGGCACAACAATCGAGTTTTTTGATTTTTATATTTACGCCACAGCCGCAGTGCTGGTCTTCCCCAAATTATTTTTTCCAACGGCGGATCCCGCATCTACCATTCTCGCTTCTTTAGCAACCTTCGCTATCGCATTTCTGGCGCGCCCAATTGGATCAGTACTCTTCGGCCATTTTGGTGATCGGATTGGACGAAAAACAACGCTTGTTGCAGCCCTATTGACGATGGGGATCTCAACTGTCGCGATTGGTGCACTGCCAACTTATGATGCGATCGGTATTGCCGCACCGCTCCTTCTCGCGCTTTTTCGTTTTGGTCAAGGGTTAGGCCTTGGTGGTGAATGGGCAGGCGCAGTACTTTTGGCCATTGAAAATGCGCCGCCCAAAAAACGAGCATGGTATGGCATGTTTCCGCAACTTGGTGCGCCGATTGGTTTTTTCTTGTCGGGCGGCATATTTCTCCTGTTATCCCACTGGATGAGCGATGAACATTTTTTTTCGTTCGGCTGGCGCATTCCATTTCTTGCAAGTGCTGTACTTGTCATTATAGGTCTGTATGTACGGCTCACCATTTCCGAAACACCCGTATTTCAAGGCGCTGCCAGTCGCAGTGAACAGGTGAAAGTACCAATGGCAATGGTCTTTCGCAATCATACCCACACCATCGTGATCGGTATCATGGTCTCCCTCACTACATTCGTACTGTTTTATTTAATGACTGTGTTCGCACTCTCGTGGGGTGCATCAGCACTCAATTACACGCGCGAACAATTTTTATTGATTCAACTGCTCGGTGTACTTTTTTTCGCGATCACAATTCCTATTTCAGCCCTACTCGCAGAACGGGGTCGTCGCCGCCTGCTCATTTGGACCACAATCGCGATTGGCGCATTTGGATTTATCATGGCGCCTTTATTTGAAGCTGGCACACTAGGTACGATTCTGATGATGGTGCTCGGTTTGTCTCTGATGGGTTTTACGTATGCACCACTTGGCACTGTATTATCCGAGCTTTTTCCAACATCCGTACGTTACACGGGTAGCTCGTTAACTTTTAGCTTTGCGGGTATTTTTGGTGCATCACTCGCCCCTTATATTGCAACATGGCTTGCGCAGCATTATGGCTTGCAGTATGTTGGTTATTATCTCAGCGCTGCGGCTTTTTTGACACTCTTTGGATTGATCATGATGCGTGAGACCAAAGACAAGCATCTAACTGATATCTCGCCATCAGCTATCTAATCGCGAGTACACAATCCAGCTTATTAAACGTTGTTCAGCAATTCCCGCTGAAAAACACATCGTGTCTTGCTTCCTGGTTTTGTATTCGAACTTGAAGATACAAAACCTGCGTCTTCAAGTTGAATGGGTATATACCACTCGCCTTTCAAAACACTGGTTTCTGTTAAGGCATTGTCCCGCAAAAAAGTGCGGGATGTGTTTGGGTGGCCTTAAATCGTCCGTGGGATGACGACCGGAGGACAAGGTCTTTTCTCATGTTTGCCACCATTTTTTAGGTGGGTGGTTTAATCGCAATGACGATGTGGATGTTCACACTCCTTAAAAATACCGCAAACAAGACGCTTTAAAATCCGATAAATTCTCAGCAACATTCACCGCTGCACAAAATTCAGTTCTGCATGCCAGTCCACGCGCATAATATTTAGCAAGCTGTCTGGCTTGTAAAATTGCATGTTTTTCGCTGCCTGATAATGTTATCAACTGTGTAACGTGTTCTATAAAAATTGCGGCGATTTCTTTTGAACCCGGTGGCGTAAATTTTTCTTGGTTTATCTGTGCGATCAGTTGTCGAATCAGCCACGGTTGTCCTACACCTGCTCTTGCGATCATGACGCCTGCGCATCCGGTAGCAAACATTTTTTGCAATGAGTCGATACATCTAATATCGCCATTACCAATCACAGGTATTTTTAATGCCTCTACAAAAAAACGGATTTCATCATGGCGACAGGGAATATCGTAACGTTCGCGCCAATGTCTGCCGTGCACGACCAAAAAATCAGCACCTGCATCACTGACTACGCGCGCTATTTCTTCGTTAAATTTTTCATCGCTGTCGCCATCTACTCGAATTTTAATGGAGACAGGTACAGGCGTGTTTTGTTTCATGGTTGTGATGAGTTTGTATAATTTATTTGCATCACTTAACAAACCCGAACCTGCGCCTTTGCTGCGAATTTTTTTAACAGGGCATCCGCAATTCAAATCTATTAAATCTGCGCCATAGTCTGTGACGATCTTGACGCCTTCTGCTAATTCTTGAGATTCGCTGGCTGCTAACTGGAAACAAACGGGGCCTTCTTTTTGGTCTTTGGTAATGAATCGTTTTTGGGACAATAAGGATTGATGGATCAGCGTTTTGCAGGAAATCATTTCTGTGCAGGAAAATGCCGGCTGACTGTATTGCCAGGTGAGCAGGCGAAATGGTGCACAGCTGACACCGGCTAATGGGCCTTGGATAAGATTGTTGGGGAATGTTTTTCCGCCTAGAGATAAAGGCTTAATCAAATTATTGAAATCTCAATTTTGAAAAACGCTTATTACCTGGATCCCGTGGTCAAATCATCCACGGGATGACGATTATAAAAAGCTGCCACAGAAAATGAATCCCGTGGGACGCGCTTGAGAGAGAGAAATCCCTTACTCAACTGTCACAGATTTAGCTAAATTACGTGGCTGGTCAACATCAGTGCCTTTGAGCACGGCAACATGATAGGCCAATAATTGCAGGGGGATTGTATACACAATGGGAGAGAGCATTTCATCGACAGGGGGCATGTGGATTAACGTGATGTTGTCAGACAGCTCTTTGAAATTGGCATCACCATCGCCAAACACAATGAGCTCTCCGCCACGCGCACGCACTTCCTGGAGATTTGATTTGAGTTTTTCTAACAAGGTATTGTTAGGCGCTACCGCAATCACTGGCATATTTTTGTCAACCAATGCGAGTGGGCCATGTTTAAGTTCGCCTGCTGCATAGGCTTCTGCATGAATGTAAGAGAGCTCTTTAAGTTTCAACGCGCCTTCCATTGCAATCGGATATTGCACGCCACGTCCTAAAAATAAGACATGCTCTTTATCGACAAATTGTGCGGCTAGTTCGCGAATAGCCACATCCAACGCTAATGCTTGATTGATTTGCGTCGGCAAATGACGCAATGCTTTTACAATCTGAGCTTCTTTTTTTGCATCTAAAGCATGACGTCGACCCAGTACAGCAGTTAACAATGCCAGTGCAACTAGCTGTGTTGTAAATCCTTTGGTAGAGGCAACACCAATTTCAGCCCCTGCACGTGTTAACAAAGTAAAATCTGCTTCGCGCACAATAGAGCTTTCGGGCACATTACAGATCGCTAATGTATTGGCATAGCCTAATGTTTTGGCTTGACGCAATGCGGCTAAGGTATCGGCTGTTTCTCCTGATTGCGAGAGCACAACAAATAAAGTGCCCGGTTGTACGACCGTACGTCGATAACGTAGTTCGCTTGCAATTTCAACCTGACAAGGTAACCCTGCTAAACTTTCCAGCCAATATTTGCCGACCAGTCCTGCATGATAACTCGTACCACATGCTGCAATTTGCACATGGGTAATTTTGTCGAAACAGGCTGAGGCATTTGTACCAAAAATAGCATCCAATACGTGATCTTTAGTGACACGTCCTTCTATGGTGTTTTCAACGGCGAATGCTTGTTCGAAAATTTCTTTTTGCATGTAGTGCCGATAATTGCCGCGATCAACGCTGTCTTTACTGAGTTGGGATACATACACTTTACGCTTTATCTCACGACCTTGTGTTTGTATATCCACGATATCGCCATCTTCTACATACATAAATCGATCGGTGACAGGCAGTAAAGCTAAATTATCTGAGGCGATGTAATTCGCGTTTTCACCTAAGCCTACGACCAACGGAGGGCCTTTGCGAATAGCGATAATACGATTGGGTTCATGACGATAGAGAATAGCCAGTGCGAAAGCACCGTCTAAATTTTTTGCTAATAAACGTACGGATGTTAAAAAATCATGTTGGGTTAGATACTGATGTAATAAATGGACTGCCACTTCAGTGTCTGTTTCTGAGGTAAAAACGTAATTATTTTTTAAGAGTTCTGCGCGAAATTCTTCGTGGTTTTCAATGATGCCGTTATGAACGATCGCAATATCATCGTGTGAAATAATAGGGTGTGCATTACGTTCTGAGGGTACGCCATGTGTGGCCCAGCGTGTATGTGCTATACCGACTAATCCATTTAAAGGTTCTGCCCACAAGGCTTTTTCGAGTTGATCGACTTTGCCTTCTGCGCGTACGCGATGTATATGGTGTGTTTTGGGGTCTAGCACGGCCATGCCTGCTGAGTCGTATCCGCGATACGCCAGGCGTTTGAGTCCTTCTAATAAGATAGGGGCTACGTTGATAGTGTCAGTGACAGCAGCGATGATTCCACACATAAAATTCTCCGAAGCATAAAGAAATACTGTCGTTCCCGCCTTCGCGGGAATGACAAGCAGCTGGTTTTTGCTGCTATTTCCCACACTTTTTGGTGAGTGGGTTCCTCGCAATTGACGAGGTAGATGGTTTTTTGCGTTTTCATTCCCCGCAGAAAAAAACTAATCTAAAAACAACGAGCTCACCGATTCTTTATGATTAACGCGATAGATGGTTTCTGCCAACAATCCGCTGATACTCAGTTGACGTATTTTAGGGTTCTGTTGTTCAGCCAGTGGTAATAATGGAATCGTGTCGGTAATCACTAATTCATCTAAAGCAGATTGCCCTAAATTAGCGAGTGCTTTACCGGATAAAATCGCATGTGTGCAATAGGCAGTCACAGTTGCCGCGCCTCGTTCTTTCAAGACTCTGGCAGCTTGATACAGCGTACCACCGGTATCCACCATATCATCCACGATAATACAATTGCGATTTGTGACATCACCGATAATGTTCATGATTTCCGCTTCATTCGGACGCGGGCGACGTTTGTCGATAATCGCCAAATCACAATCATTTAAACGTTTTGCAGTGGCTCTTGCGCGCTGCACACCACCCACATCGGGTGAGATAATCATCGGGCTGGCATAATTTTTTTGCAGAATATCGTCTAACAAAACAGGTGTTGCATAAATATTATCGACGGGGATAGAGAAAAATCCTTGAATCTGATCGGCGTGCAAATCAATGGTCACAATGCGGGTAATGCCCACTGTAGACATCATATCTGCGACGACTTTTGCGGTAATAGGTACCCGCGCTGAACGTACGCGTCGATCTTGACGACCATATCCGAAATAAGGCACCACTGCGGTGATACTGCTGGCGGAAGATCTGCGCAGTGCATCGGCCATAATCAGCAGTTCCATTAAATTATCATTCGTAGGCGCACAGGTGGGCTGGATGATAAAGCTTTCGTGACCGCGCACGTTTTCCAGGATCTCCACCATGGTTTCTCCATCGCTGAAGCGACCTACAACCGCTTTACCCATGGGAAGATGGAGATGTTCTGCAACCAATTCAGCAAGCCTGGGATTTGCGTTTCCGGTAAATATTTTCATGGGGGATGGCGTAGTACAGGGTTAGCGAAATTTTCTGTGGTATGTCGTTTGTGTCTCTCACTCGAATGCAGAGATGACTCGTTCGATCAAAAAACGACATGTCACAGAAAATTGGGCTAATACTGCAGTAGGTTGTTAAAGCCGAACTCAACACACTTATCCGGTCTTCGGGGACCTTGTCCCAGGGGGAGAAGGGGTTTTGAAAGTTGCTTAAATAGCTGGCTGGGGTGCTAGGATTCGAACCTAGGTATGCGGAGATCAAAACCCCGTGCCTTACCGCTTGGCGACACCCCAAAGATATCAGATGTGCATCTTATCTAATTCAAAAAACAAAGGCGAGCGATTCATGCTTTTGGCAACAAATCCTTCAAAAAAAGTGGGTTTTTGGCGTAGCACTTGTTCTGCTGCTATTTGATTCGTCAATCTTACAAATACTGCGCTACCTGAACCTGTCAA
Source organism: Gammaproteobacteria bacterium (assembly GCA_044237955.1). Classification (GTDB taxonomy): domain Bacteria; phylum Pseudomonadota; class Gammaproteobacteria; order JAURND01; family JAURND01; genus JAURND01. The sequence goes on along the minus strand of JBIIEG010000041.1, from coordinate 1,156 downwards.
ACGTGCCTTTTTTTCACTCTGCTCACCTAACCAATCCAGTGCTTCACCCACGGCTGGATAAATATCCCGCACTAATGATTCAAAATCATTACGCACACTTTCTGGATTCGCTAAAAAATCAGTCATTTTGATGTATGGCGTGTCACGCGTTAATTGAGCATGTGCAAAAATTTCTGCTGTGATGACCGTAACGGGTGGGATCAGTACAACATACCAGTCTTCTGGATAATCCATTGCGGTTAAGCGCTCACCAATGCCTTCAGCCCAACTGGCTTGTCCGCGCACAAAAACAGGCACATCTGCACCCAATGTTTGACCTAATGTCGCCAAGGTATCCGTCGATAGTTCGGTTTTCCAGAGATGATTGAGTGCAACCAAGGTGGTTGCAGCATCAGAACTCCCCCCCCCTAAACCTGCACCCATGGGCAGCTGTTTTGCAAGATGGATGTCGACACCAAAACTTGTATGCGTGTATTGCTGCAGCGCCTTGGCTGCTTGCCAAACCAGGTTTTTTTCGGAGGGGAAATTCAAGTCAGAGTGAAGCTGAATCTGTGCATCTTGGCGCGGTTCAAAACGAAGCGTATCGCCAACATTCAAAAACTGAAAAACAGTTTGCAGGTTATGATAACCATCTGGCCTTTTTCCAACAATATGCAGAAACAGATTTAATTTGGCGGGAGCAGGGAGGGTGAGGGACATGAGCTTAAGCTAATCAACTCGGCCTAAAACCTGTTTCAACCTATCCATCGCGATTTTTTCAATCTGCCGCACGCGCTCAGCCGATATCTGATATTCAGCAGCCAGTTCATGCAAAGTGGCTTTTTCTTGCGCCAGCCAACGACGCTTTAAAATCTCTCGGCTGCGCACATCTAAAGAAAGCATCGCTTGTTGAAGATTATGTTCGCGACTGTCAGCCCAATCTTGTGACTCAAGCTGCGTAGCAGGGTTGTATCGCTGGTCTTCTAGGTAATGTTCTGGTGCTAAGAATGTATTATTCCCCTCAGCGGCTTCTAATCCATCAAATGCTTCATCGCGCGCATGCAAACGTTCGTGCATGAGACGGACTTCATCACTCGTCACATTCAGATCAGTCGCAATTTTGTTGATAGTCGCATCACTCAAAGAACTTAAGTGTTGGGTAGATTTGCGTAGATTA
>JBIIEG010000039.1:0-7812 GCA_044237955.1 Gammaproteobacteria bacterium | reverse complement strand
AGGGTCAGCGATCGTGATGTTAAACGACTTTGAGTTGCCATTTGAAACAAAGGCTCTCCTGTCAAGTCTGCTGACTGCCGTCAGATTCAGAGCAGAAGTCGTCGGCGTTGAGACAGCTGTATGTGTCAATATCTCACCGGTAGGATCGAGTGTCCAATCAGAGTTATCACCACTAAGACTAAATGTATACTCATCAAGTACAGGGCTATTGCTTTCGTCAACAGTGGTAGCCAACGGTATTGTGATGCGCCGATCTTTATTTAGATTGATCGAATACACTGCATTTAAACTACCGGATGGCAAGTCGGAGACATCGTTCCATGTTGCGCTATGACTGCCCCCAGCAACAACATTCACAAGAATGTTCGTAGATTCTGAGCCATAAGAAGTACTGTTGGTTGCCACCACAGGCAAAGCAGGGCTTGTCGTAGGCCCGTCATAGAGCTTCTTCAATTGAAGGCTAAATTGGGGATCATTAGGTGTCGTATTGTCTGTAACAAGCGCCCAATGGCCTGTAGGATCAAAATCTGTGCCTGTTGCAATGGAAAGCCCGGCTCCATTCGTAATCCGTTTATTCAACGGAATCTCAAAACCAACTACTGTATTAGATGTTATTTCAATGGGGGCAGTTGTTATCCACGCAGGTTTAAGCTCGTTGATGGGTGTGTTTGCAAATACCTGAGTCGCCTTAGCACCTGAAGTTCTACCGGTGGCTGTAAAAGCAACACAAAAATGGGTATCAGGTGATGTGTTAGGCACATCAACACCGCCCGAACTCAAACACTGGTGTTGGGGGTCGTTGGCACAAGCCTTGATTGTTGTTAACCAGGTAGGTAGTACGCAACCCGACACATCATCCGCAAAAGCAATCTTGACACCGGCATCCATGTCTTCTGGTGGCAGCACAACCTGCGCTGTTAAATCTATCCCATTCTCATCAGGTGAGCTTATTGGATAAGGGCTCCCCATGTGGGCATTATCGAGTTTAAAGTCAGGCTGCCAGACTGGAGTAGACTTAATAATCAGCGTGAAGCTCTGGGTCACACTCAGGGTATTGCCGTCAGAAGTGATGCCTGTGGCCCTGATATTCACGGTATAGTTGCCTAGCGAGGGTTGTCCCTGGCTATCAGTCGGTGGGACAGGCCCTGCAGACTGCAAAACAGACTGGCTAGGACCAGCACTCACCAACTGTAAATGCAGATCATGGGTGTAATCTACATCGCTTGCAACGCTCTTCACTTCTGCGTTTTCATCTGATGCATTTTTTTGAGTGAACACGCTATAAGTAACCTGCAGGTTAGGATCACCAAAATTAAAGTAATCACTCGTGCTGACAGGGGATAAAAGATCGCCATGAAACAGCGTTTGAAGTGGCATTTTGCCCAGGGTTGCAAATTGGAATCGCTCTACTTTTTCATCTTTGATCGCTAAGACGCGTGTGGCATAAACAACGGGCTTATGTATCCAATTTCTCAGTGCTTCTACTTCGTTAAAGCCGCCCAGTGAATAGGCCTCTGCTGCCGGGTAGCTAAACCCCAGCGTAATATTTCTGTTATCAGGTAAAGTCCCATTTCCTATGCTTTCTTGCCCTTTAAGAGACACCTCAAATTTTTTGGGTAGCAGTTGACTGATGCCTACTGCGTATTCAGAAGAGGCAGCGGTGACATTGGCGCCTGCAGTCAGTTTGGTTTTAGAAGTTAAAAGCTGTGCAACCTCTGCTTTGTAGGCAACCTTTCTAGCGGCCTGGTTGTCTTCATATAAGGTGTCATATCGGATGTCGCTATACCCTGCACCTAAGGTGAGGGTCATTAGATCGTTCGCGAGGGGAAATAAATTAACAGAAGCTAACGCGGTGTTTTCTTTACCGCCTGCAATACGACGATAGTTCACATCATATAAATAACCCGTGCTCTCTCCGGTGAGCGCTTGTTGATTAAAAGTGATGTCCGATAACTCTTTGCTCTGTGCGCGTGTTGCGTAGCCACTGAATTCCAGACTGTGCAGGATTTCATGCCGCACCACGTATTGATAGCCCAACCCCACAGCGTGTTGTTTGACCCATTCGTTGACGTCGCCGGTGACGAAACTAAAAGGAAGGCGTTGTGTGAGATATTCGTAGGTGAGTTTGATTTGTTGATCTTTGGTAAGGGCATAACCCCCTGTCAGGTTGGCACGTAACTCATTCGCGCCGCCAGCCAGTTTTGTACCAAGACCGAATGAATCGCTAAACATGTGCAGATAGCCCATGCCCAATATCCAATCTAACGTAGAATCGTTTTTGAGCTCTGCGCTAAAAGGACCTTCTAAGCCGAGCGCCTGGGTATTCAGCGGCACCATGGCCAATGATGCCGCTGGATTGTAAGACACCCACTGATAGGTATTTTGCTTGGCATAACATTCATCGGGATTATGCGCTAAACGACAGTCTTCGCTTGCGGCACGGCGAGAATTTTGAATCTCACCCAAACTCAGTGTGCTGGCAAATAAAGGCACCACAATCACCAGAATAGTTGCCAAATAACGCAATAAAACAGAAGAAAGTAGTTTTTTCACAAGGGTAGGCTCCATCCTCTATTTTGGCTATTAGTTCAGGAATAATGCACGCATGGTAGTCAAAATAAAAAATTAAAATTACCGTAACTTCTGCAGAAAAAAGCAGCAGCCATCTCATTATTATGGGTGGGATTTATATACCGCTCGCCTTTCAAGATACTGGTTTCTGTTAAGGCTTTGTCCCGCAAAAAATCGCGGGGTGTGCTGGGGGCGAGCGGTATATCCGGGAGCGCGGGCGGCCCGCCCGCTTTTTTTAACAACAGTGGACGGTTCAAACCCGTTCCACTTCGTCCTGCGTAAACAAATAATCCAGCCACAAATTACTCAATGTTTCCTGCATTTGATTTTGGGCCAAACGCTCTTCTAAATTATTTACATCAACCAATTCAAACGGCTGATCGTGCCAGGAACAGGCAAAGACTGCTTTGGTACGCTTGCCTGTTTCAGGATCAATTTGCCATACCAAACACTGCGCACATACGCCTTTGAGCATACATTGCATAGGCCCATACACAGAGGCAATCCATTTGGTATCGGGTGAAAAGTGTGCTTTTAAAAAAGTGGCTTTCGCCATTTGCATCGCACGTAGAAAAGGAAATTTTCCGATCAATAAAACACGGTCAACTTGTTGTAATGGCATGTCAGGATCGCCAATGTCCATCTCGCCTTTGGCATAACTCTCCAGCGCTGAAATTAAATCACCAGTGACACTGCGATCTTGCGGACGATTGGTTTGGATAGGCGTGCCATGCTGCGTCACCCAAATAATTTTATCAGCAGCCGCTTCTAATTTTTCCTGGCAAAACACTTCGGCCGCTGTTTCAAAACCGCCGAAATACAACACTTTATTACCCGCAGCACGCAGCGCAGTTCCTACTGAGAGTAACTGTGCAGCACTCAATCTACCGCCTAAAATCAACACTGTCTCAGTTTCATCTGTCGGTATTTTGGTACGCACACCGGCAGGACCCATCACAGTGACGGGATCACCTTTTTTCAGCGTGGCAAATAGTCTGGAACTGACGCCATGCTCTAACACCATAAATGACAGTGTGCCTGCAACTTTATCGACACCAGATGCGAGCAATGCGGTGGTTTCTGTTTGTAATAAAGTGTCATCCACTTTTTGCGCGTGTGTTTCAAAATTTTGCACACGGTAGAAATGACCGGGTTTGTAATTACGTGCAGCCAGTGGTGCTTGTGTTTGGAGTTCAACAACGCTAGGCGTATGTCGAATAATACTTAAAACACGTGCTGAAAATTGATACATTATTTTTTCAGCGAAGGTTTGATACTCTGACGCATCACCTGGCGTGTGAATTTTTTCATGCCACAATTTTAGAATTTCTGGATAAGTGCGTTTGGCAGAGGCAATCGCTTTTACCACACTGCCGTGAAAAACAGGATGGGTGTCGCCTAAAAATGTGACGCGATGATCTTTTAAGTGATAACTCGTAAACGCACCAAATTCAGGTATTTTCACGTGGTGTTCTGTGGGCAGTGGTTTTAATTCTCCCGCTGCATTATAGGTCTCATAGATGCCCTGTTTTTTTAAGAATGTGCCTTGATGTTCAAACTCATAAGCCACATTGGGGGCGGCACCCGTTGCCACAAAAATAGAGCGTGCGGGTAACAGGTGCTCTTCATCGCTCACCACCCATTCGCCTTTTTCATCATAGAAACGTGATTCACTGATTAACGCAGACACATGTCCGTATTGATCTAGACGTACTGTTTTAGGTGCTAAGCCTTCTGCGTAATAAATACCTTCTTCTAGTGCTTTGACCACTTCTTCATGATTACGCAAATAAGCCGGTGATTCGCGCAGTAAACGACGATAGGCGACTGTCACACCACCCCAGCTGCGCAACAGCGGTATAAAATCAACTGCACGATTTTCAATCGTTGCAGCTTGTCGCTCTTTTTGGATTTGTTCTGCATGCGTTATAAATTCATCAAGAATTTCAAGGCTTAATTCATCGAACTGTTCATGCAAGCGTGCTTCACCTAACACTTTTGCCAGCTTATGATAGTGTCGAGACGTTTTTTCAACTTGCGCGATGTAATAGGCTTGTACCTCTGTTGCTGTATCAATACCGGTTAAACCACCGCCGATAATCACAGCAGGCAAACGCACTTGTAGATTTGCCAAACTTGTTTTTTTAGCAGCGCCCGTTAATTGCAGCGCCATCAAGAAATCATTCGCTTGTCGCATGCCAGGCGCCATACTGCCAGGAATCGGTAACGCTTTAGGTAATCCTGCACCGACCGCAATGGCTAAATGATCAAATCCTAATTCCCACGCATCTTCCACGGTCAACGTGCCACCAAATCGTACACCGCCAAACACTTGGAAATAAGGCCTTCTGAGCAATGAAATATAAATCAGCTTGAGAAAATTTTTGTCCCAACGCACGGTGATGCCATATTCTGCAACACCACCGAATCCTGCCATGATGCGTTCATCTAATGCTTCTTTAATATCATCATAATGATAGATGGGTTCGTGTTGGAATTTTTTGGGTAATGGTTCGATTTTTAATCCGTCTACACCGACGACTGCACACCCTTCCATCAGCAAATGATGCGCTAATGCAAATCCCGCAGGACCCATTCCCATCACCAATACTTTCAAACCATTGTAAGGTCTTGCAACGAATTGCGATTGACGCAGCGGATTCCAGCGCGTTAACAAATCGTATATTTCAACACCCCATGGCAGCGATAACACATCGGTAAGAATACCGGTTTCAGTTTGTGGAATATTAACGGGATCTTGCTTCTGGTAAATGCAGGCTTTCATGCAGTCATTGCAAATACGATGTCCTGTCATCGGACACATGGGATTATCCACCATGATCATCGCCAATGCGCCGAGCGTGTAACCTTCTTTTTTTAAGACATGCATTTCAGAGATTTTTTCTTCCAGCGGACAGCCCGTCAAAATGTCTCCCAACGGATTTTTTTTCAGTCCTAACTCAGGCTCACCTTTTTTAACAGGGAAGCCTTTGGAGCAAAAATCGCCGTCTTTATCATGACAATAAACGCAGTAATCAATTTCGCTTAAAACTTGTCGTTCATTAAAACGCGGATCAGTGAGTTTAAAACCATCTCGTGCGCGGTGATGATGTGGCGGACTTTCCATGCGCCCAATGGGATCATCAGGTACAGGATTGAGTGGCACTAAATTGTCGTAATCGCGCTTTTGCGGCAGATGAAAACTCACCCAGTTTTTGACATAGGCTTGGCCTGCTTCATCCGTCATCGCACGGATACACCAACAGGTGAGTTGCTCTATTTCTACTGCGTGTTTTTCAGGGTCTTTGAGATAACTTGCACCGAGCAGTGCAATCGCAAGTTCTGGATCAGATGTATTTATTTCTGCTGGTGGTAATACACCTGCTAACCACTGCTGCAATTCGACAAAAGAAGGGATTTCTTCTTGCTTAGCCAAACGCCGTCGCGCCTGTCGCTGTACATACCATTGCTTAAACGCAAAAACAGGTTGTTGAGAGAGCGTGATTTGAGCGGCTTGCGCCAAAGCGGTTTCTAATCCAAATAACTCGCTGAGATAGTCTTCCAGTACAGGTGCGCAGGCGATCAACAGCTCGCTGATCTGTATGGGAGACAAGGCGGGATGATAATTTCTATAAGCCAAAAGCTGCTCATGCAACGCAGGGTCATGTTGTTGCAAGCGTGTTAAAAACTGTTCGTCCTGTTGCTGTAACCAAAAGGGGTCAAATAAGTCTTTAAAATCAGCGTTCTTTAGTTTTAGGGTGGGATTAGGCATAATGGGCTCTTGATTTTGTCAGCGCATTTTACGCAATTGGGATTGAAATAGAAGCAAAACCACCTACCTCGTCCCCCCGTTAGCCGTCATCCCGTGGACGACTTAACCACGGGATCCAGGTAATATACCCATTCAACTTGAAGATGCTGATTTTGTATCTTCAAGTTCGAATACAAAACCAGGGGGTTCTTTAAGGGGGAAGTGTTTTGCTTCTCCCTTAAATTCAGATAGAAATACCGCTTGCCACCCAAACACATCCCGCGATTTTTTGCGGGACAAAGCCTGAACACAAACCAGCATCTTGAAAAGCGAGCGGTATAAACGTTTTTCAAATTGCTTTTAAATCATTATTTTAGAATAACACTTATGACCTGGATCCCGTGGTTAAGTCGTCCACGGGATGACGGCCGTAGGGTAGGCGAGTTACCATGAAAATTCTCACAGCCAAACGCAATAAATCTTACGTCAGCCCTGTTGATCTGTTCCAAGCAGCGTTTGATAAAGCCAACCCAAAATCTGCTTCTCAACAAGCTGAAATCAAAAAATACCGGCGGATTAAAGCGCTCAGAGATAAAGCTAAAAAAGAGCAACAACCAGCGAATTAAGCACAGAGCTCCAGATCCGTCGTCTGATAAAAATCGACATACCACATACCCGCACTCGAAAAATCGAGCAGTCTTAAGGGGCAAATAAATTCATCCACCTCCATTGCTATTTCTTCACCTGTTGTTAATTCAGCAACAGGTACCGCCACAATAATTCGTGCTAGTACAGCGTATCTCTAATTTTGGGTAGTCTGTGGTTTTTGGATCGAACGAGTCATGCCTGCATTCGAGCGAGAGACAGGAACCACAGACTACCCAAAATTAGAGATACGCTGTACTAGTTTTTACTGTTTTAAAGCTGCAATCGCAGCACTTATCATAGCCCCAGTTGCGATGCAATCATCGACCAAAATAATTATTTTATCAGTGAGGTTCGGGAAAGAACGATGGCCACGATATACTTTTTCGCGTAGTGCGTGAGTTGCTTTGCCTGCTTCGTGACGGTCGTAGAATTTTTCCATGTCTTGTGGTCAACCAATAAACACACTGCGCTAGGATAACTCAAAGAATCTTGAAGAAATATACCCATTCAACTTGAAGACACTGGTTTTGTATCTTCAAGCTGAATAACAAAACTAGGGGGTTTTTAAAGGGGGAAATGTTTTTTTTCCCCCTTTAATTCAATAGGTTATACCGGCTGAATTCTTGTATCTTGGTTTTTAGTTATAATTCAAGCAGCATTCTAAGGGTTTCATGTGGCATGATTGATAATTCTTTAATTCTTGAGTCTCATCTAAAGAGATCGCAGGGGAGCTCCCCTTTTGTGGCATAGGCGTCAAGCTAAGGAAATATTTCATACAAAAACCTCCTGGCCTGCAGCATCCATTAGCTTGTGATAAGTAGCCCGTCTTTTTTTTCTGTACC
>JBIIEG010000037.1:0-7873 GCA_044237955.1 Gammaproteobacteria bacterium | reverse complement strand
GAACATGCCTTTTGTTTGAAGCTGGTTTACTTCAGGCGCCAAAAAATGATGCAACATGGACAGGTTAAGCGTTTTGCCAAAACGGCGCGGGCGGGTGATGACCGTCGCTTTTGTGCTGCTATTGTCCATCACTTCTTTTATAAAAAGACTTTTGTCGACAAAGTTAAATTTTTCTTTAATTACTTCACCAAAATCATCGACGCCAATAATGAAATTCATAAAGTTTCTCTCCAACTTGTCGAACATCAATAATGCTTTTTTTAGGCTTAGTTTGCTTATGACACTTTCCCTAATAATTGCTATCATAGGTTTTTGCTAGAAACTGAAGTGCAAAATGAATGCACAATGATGCCTAGGTTGGCGGTTCCAGTCTACTCATAGCCACCATCTTACTAATTAGCACAGGAATTGCTGCTGATTTTTTAGTAAAACATACCAATCACAAGAACAAAATACCCTCAGCTATGGCACCTAAAAAAACGCCCTCCTCTTTTCACTTTGAATCCGCACTTACTGAGCTCAATCAACTCGTCGAGAAACTAGAACAAGGCGGTTTGCCTCTTGAAGAATCACTAAAAGCTTTTGAAAAAGGCATCGCCTTAACCCGCCAGTGTCAAAAAGCGCTGACAGAAGCCGAACAAAAAGTGCAGATTTTGCTCGAAAAAAATGGCAAATCCACCTTATCACCCTACGATTCTGAAGACGGGCATGATTAAATGCTGTGTTTTGAATACTCGCATGTTCTGTTATAAATGGCTTATAGGTTCATTTACCCGAAAATACCATGATATCTCTGCAACCCTACCAAGATCGTATTCATGCAGCATTGCTCGCTCAATTGCCTCCTGCACACGAATCACCCATGCATTTACATCAAGCCATGCACTACGCTGTTTTTAATGGCGGCAAACGATTGCGCCCACTGTTTGTTTACGCCACAGGCAATACGCTAAAAGCTGATCCGAATAAACTTGATATATTGGCCTGCGCGGTAGAATTTATTCATACCTATTCTTTGATCCACGACGATCTACCTGCAATGGATGATGACGACTATCGACGCGGAAAACCTTCGTGCCATAAAGCATTCGATGAAGCGACCGCTATTTTAGCAGGGGATGCGTTGCAAACACTGGCCTTTGCGAGTCTGGCCCGCATACCCAAAGTCGTCTTGACAGACACGCAAAAATTACGCGCCATCGACATGTTGACGCTCGCGACCGGCTCACGCGGCATGGCGGGCGGCCAGGCATTGGATCTTGCTGCAACAGCTCAACCACTGACGCTAGAAGCGATTGAAAATCTATATCGCATGAAAACAGGCGCTTTAATCAGCAGCAGCATTATGATGGGCGTTATTGCAGCAGATATAGGACAAAAATCCACACTCGCAATTTCTCTACAACAATATGCAAATTGCATGAGTTTAGCCTTTCAAATTCAGGATGATATTTTAGATATAGAAGGCGATATTGATACGCTGGGCAAAGCGCCTGGTAGTGATAGTCGACATGCTAAACCCACTTATCCGGCTGTTGCAGGATTAGAAACAGCGAAGAAAAAAGTGGCTACACTGAAAAGAGAAGCGCTGGATATTTTGCATTCACTGCCGATGCCAACCGACTTTTTGCGACAGATGACCGATACTATTTTAAAAACTTAACTCTCCACTACAATGATCGAAGCGCTACCTGATTCCACACTGCAACAAAGCCTCAACAATATCGCCAAAAGCTTGCCCAATTTTGTATCCAGACCCACACAACGACAGATGATAGAGGCGGTGTTTAATGTCCTCTCTCGCACGCAGTCTATTCAATCTGACGAAGAACTAGAATCTGATATCCCTGCCAGCAGTCATAAAGCTGCTACAGGCGAATCTATTTTAATTATCGAAGGACCCACCGGCACAGGTAAAAGTCTAGGTTATTTATTACCCGCCATTGTTGCTGCCAAGTTGTATGCAAAACGATTAGTCGTATCCAGCGCGACGGTGATGCTACAAGAACAGTTAGCCAATAAAGATATTCCTTTTATCGCTAAACATGCAGGCATACCGATTACTTATTCTATTGCCAAAGGACGAGGACGTTATCTTTGCCCCAACAAACTTTTTCAGCAAACGACAAACAACGCGCAAACTGATTTTCTTGGCACTGATGAGGTGGTCTCAGGCGAGAAAAAATTGAACACCAAAGAAATAGATATCCTCAAAAAATTAGCGCACCAATTCACAGCGCAAAGTTGGATGGGCGATAGAGACACACTGAACGAAAATGTGCCGGATATATTATGGTCACGCGTTACGAACGATCGGCATGGTTGTTTAAAACGAGAGTGTACGTATTTTAAAAATTGTCCTTTTTATGAAGCACGTGATCGGCTTGAAAAAGTCGACATTATCGTTGTAAATCACGATCTGCTCTTAGCTGATTTGGCGATGGGGGGCGGCATCATATTGCCTGCACCTGAAAATACTTTTTACTGTATTGATGAAGCGCATCACCTGCCCGACAAAGCCATTCAGCAATTTGCAGCATCTCATGCCATTTTTGGCACTCTCGGCTGGCTAGAAAAATTACACACCAATGTAGGAAAAGCAGCATCACTGTTAGCAGATTATACAGTGAGTCAAAAAGCACAATATGCCATCGAAACGATTCGTGAAAATTTACAAACACTGGGTCATGCACTGGAAGATTTATTTAGAAGAAATGCCGGCGCACCTATTTATCGTTGTCAGCATGGTGTTTTGCCACAAGGCTTCGATTTGTTTTGTGGACAGTTATTACCCGCCATACGAACGCTGTTACAAACCTTGCGTAGCCTGCAAGACACGCTCAAACGACAAAAAACAAAACAAGAAGGAAAAGCGCATGAAGCATTATTCGATCGCGCTATCGTAGATTTAGGATTTTTTACAGGACGTGTAGAAAATCTACAAGCTGTGTGGGAATTATTCGCTGCTGATGCGACACCCAATGATCCGCCGATTGCAAAATGGATGACCGCAGAATCATTTCACGGACAAATTGAATATCACTTGCATGCCTCTCCTGTGCGCGCATCGCAATTGTTAGCCGAACGTTTATGGCAACATGCAGCGGGTGTTGTGCTCACTTCTGCTACGCTGCGTTCTTTGGGATCATTTGAAAAACTGCTGGCAGAGACGGGATTAAATCACTATCCAAACACAACGTGTATTGCCCTACCCTCGCCTTTTAATTTATCAAAACAAGGTAAATTAAGTGTGCCTGCAATGAAAACAGATCCTAAAAATCCTGATGCGCATACACGAGAAGTCATTCAAATGATGCCGCGTTTAATCGCATTGGATAAAAACGAAGGCACGCTTGCGCTTTTCTCTTCTAAAAAACAAATGTTAGAAGTTGCAGAAAGTTTGCCGCTCTCGCATAAAAATGTATTGCTGATTCAGGGGAATCAATCTAAAGAAATATTACTCAAAACACATTTCAACCGTATTGAAAACGATCAACCCAGCGTGTTGTTTGGTTTAGCTTCGTTTGCAGAAGGACTAGATTTGCCAGGCAAAGCCTGCACGCATGTCATCATTGCGAAGCTACCTTTTTCTATGCCGGACGATCCTGTCAGTCAAACATTGGCAGAATGGATTACCTTGCGAGGAGGCAATCCGTTTTTTGAAGTCACGTTACCTGAAGCGAGTATTCGTTTGATACAAGCCATGGGGAGATTGATTCGCGCTGAAACAGATACGGGGATGATTACGATTTTAGATACACGCTTGACCAGCAAGCCTTATGGGAGGCTGTTGAAACAGACCTTACCGCCTTTTAGAACTTTGTAGGTTGGGCTGAGCATTTTTCGAAGCCCAACACAGAAGCTCGGCATGACATGTGTTGGGCTTCATACAAACCATTCAGCCCAACCTACATTTTTAATGATTGCCCTTTTTCCGACTATTCTAAATCCATCTTTACTTTGGTCTTGACTATTCTAAACATGAATTTAGAATAGTTGGAATTAAGACAAAGGGGCAAATGATGCTTAAACGTATCTACCAAACAACCATACAAACGCATTTGACGAAATACCGACAAATGATTTTTTTGTCGGGGCCACGGCAATCTGGCAAAACTACTTTAAGCAAATCATGCGTGGAAGGTCACTCTTCTTATCAATATCTGAACTGGGATAATGTGGCAGATCGAGAATTAATTCTGCAGGGCATGGAAGAAATTTACCAACGATTTAAACCAGACGTATTACAAGCATCACAGCAATTACCCGTTGTGATATTCGACGAAATCCACAAATATCCAAATTGGAAAACATTGTTGAAAGGTTATTTCGATACCTTTCAGGATCGCTGTAAATTTATAGTCACAGGCCGTGCCAAGTTGAATATTTATCGTCGTGGCGGCGATAGTATGATGGGCCGATACTTTTTATATCGGGTTCATCCTTTGTCTGTTGCAGAAATATTAGGGCGTGAAAATTTTACGCAAGCATTTATTCCCCCTCAAAAACTTTCTGAAGAAAAATGGCAAGCACTTTTAAATTATGGTGGTTTTCCAGAGCCTTACCTAAGTGACAATAAAAGATTTTATCGGCAGTGGATACATACAAAACAAGAGCAATTTTTTCAGGAAGATCTACGGGAAATTAGCCGGGTACAAGATTTAGCGCGTTTAGAATTATTATCTCACCTGTTAAAACATCAGATAGGAAGCACGGTGAAATACGCCGAATTGGCCAAAAAAATTCGCACTTCCGAACCAACCGTTCGTCAGTGGATAGAAATTTTGTATAACTTATATTACTGCTTTTGTGTCACACCTTGGTCAAAAAATGTGACACGCTCGCTCTTAAAGCAACCTAAAATCTATTTATGGGATTGGTCCATTATTGAAGACCCAGGCGCTAAAATTGAGAATCTGGTGGCATCTCATTTAAACAAGGCAGTCCATTTTTGGACAGATAATGGATTGGGTGAGTTTAATTTATATTATTTGCGCGACAAAGATAAAAATGAAGTTGATTTTCTGGTGACTAAAAATAAAAAACCGTGGTTAATGGTTGAAGTGAAATCGTCGGACAATAATCGTTTAAGCCCTCATCTTTTACATTTTCATAAACAATTGTCCGTTCCTCATATTTTTCAGGTTGTACATGATATGCCTTATGTAGAAAGCGATTGTTTTTCCGCAGAGCGTCCCATGATCGTTCCACTGCTGACTTTTTTATCACAATTGGTCTAGTACAGGGTATCTTTAATTTTGGGTGGTATGTGGTTCCTGTATCTCGCTCGAATGCAGGCATGACTCGTTCGATCCAAAAACCACATACCACCCAAAATTAAAGATACCCTGTACTAGTACAAATCAGTCACCTACCTCGTCGTTGAGTGTAAACCACCCACCCACCTTCCAGCCGTCATCCCGTGGACGGTTTGGCCACGGGATCCAGGTTATTAAGCGTTGTTCAAAAACATTTTTAAATCATTTTGAGAATAACACTTATGACCTGGATCCCGTGGTCAAACCGTCCACGGGATGACGGCTGGAGGGTGGATGAAGCCCAGATGAAGGCCGGATGAAGCCCAGAGGGTGGGTGACGCCCGGAGGGTGATGTATTCGCAATGAGGAAACTAGTCAACAGTCCCTAGCCAGCAAAAAACACACAGTTGTAAATGTATATAAATAGTTTACACTTTTAGCAAACGGATTGTTATTGTGGGGCGTGTTTATGAGAGTCAGGGCAAAAATTCAAAAATGGGGTAATGGGCTAGGTCTTCGCGTCTCTGGCATTGTTCGCGACATCCCTCATTTTAAAGAAAATACGGTAGTTGATTTAGATATCAATGATCACGGGTTTACTGTGACAAAAATAGAAGATATACATCCGAGCTTTGTTTTACCTTTTAGCGAATCTGAACTTCTGGTAGATATGACACCTGAAAAAGCGCATGCAGATATACTGGCTAACCCAAAGAACGGAGAATTTTGAGTTCAGTAATTTTCACGCCACCCAACATCCGCGCAATTTCTTGAATTTTTTCTTCATTTGACAACAAGCGAATACCTGTTGTGACTTTTTCATAAGGAAAATTTCTCACTTTTAAATGCCCAACGCTACAGTTGGCGCACAATTTTCAAACTCATTAAAATTCCTAAATTAGGAGGCTTTATGTCTAGAGAAAAACAGAAAGAAGATCACGTTATGGTTGAAGAGGCTGTAAATCTAACCTATAAAAAAGAAGAAGAAGAGCCCATCAGAATTGATCCGCATAATGATGGTTCTTTTATACCTGCTAATGCTGGATCGGTTACTGTGAGTGTTAAATTGATAACCGTTATCGAGGTTATCAATACTTCTGAAATGACGAAGTTTGTTTATCTTCAGCCTAAGCCTCATTACGAACCCTCAAGAATAAAATTCTTTCTTACTAGTTTGGCAAAAAAGCTAACCGAAGTGAATGGTAAATATTTTGTTGTACTTCCAAAAAACTTTTCACAAATATACAGCGATATCTTAGTCAAACTTTACTCCGAAGAGGGCCAAGACTACGGCAAAAAATTGATAGGCGACAATCTATTTCATGTGAATCTCGAAGACAATAAATTTATAATCCCTGCACCTGCTGATGAGTATTCAATCGAGGTGGTCTCACCTGACAACGATGGACTATGTAATCAAGTATCGCTTTTTCAACAAACAATTTTGCCTTACTTTCGACAATTACCTCCAGACACAAATCTCGAAAAAATAAACCAACGTTATTCGCCAGATGCATTTAAAAAGCGTGTTGCCTCACCTCAGATTAGTGTTTTTACTATCAAGAAACGGGACCAACTTTTGGGTACGCTCACCTTAAATCGACATCAAACACCCGATGTGCCTGAATCGAGCAGTGTAGGTTATTTATCTGATTTATTTGTGGAACAAGGATTAGAAAATGATGACGCTTTCATCGAAAAACTGATGCATGGCGTATTTCATAAAATTAAAAATCTTTTCCCCGATATACAAAGATTAGTCGTCATGGCGGCAACGAATGATCCTCATAAACCGATAGTCAAATGTTTTCAAACAGCCGTAAAAAAAGAATTAATGACACCTCCTAACTTTGTTACACAAGACTGGTTGGGCTCTGCTGCACAACAGCAGTGGAACGGTGCACAACAGCAGTGGAACGCTGCAAAACAGGAGTGGGTCTTGCTGTATCAGCCTACATACAGACTGCCCACTCCCATTCAACCTGCTGCTGCCGCACCCCCTGAAGAAAAAAGCGAAGAAATACCTCTCAAAGCGCCAAGTGGTCCATTTGCAATGTTCGGTGGTGCAGATCCTGCTTCTGCACAGCCAGCAGCATCAACGGGTAGTGGCTTGAAGCAAGAACCGCAACAACAGTCTGCTGCGGAAGGACAGGTTCCTCGTGATGGTGCTCCCTCACTGACATAAAAATCTGATGGGGTGCAGTTCAGTTCGGAAGGGAATAAAGGTTTATTACTGCAAGAAGGACGACCTTTTTTATCTCAAACATTTGGCATTCACAAAGGGCGTCAAGAAGGACGCCAAGAAGCTATGAAAGAACTTGCATTGCGCTTATTCCAAAGAGGTATGCCTATTAACCAAATCACAACACTCACAGATTTGTCAGAAAGAACTATCCAAGCCCTGAAGGTAGAGCAAACGACTCACTGATCGTTCAAACTAAATTCGGCAGTTGGAACCTACTAAAATGGCCTACTGCACTAAATTTAGCGCGCTTTTTGACCAATTTTTACCTCACCGTAGGGGTGACTACGGCCATCGGCAAAAATTGGTCAAAAAACACTCTAAATTCAGCACATTAGTCCATTTCGCTACGGTTCTAACTGCCGATTTTAGG
>JBIIEG010000043.1:0-7578 GCA_044237955.1 Gammaproteobacteria bacterium | reverse complement strand
GCGCATGCTTTAATCTGCCTGTGGCCTATGGATTGAGACTGGATGTATTGCTGTGTATGGTGCTAATACTGCAATCAACCAAAAGTGATTTTTTTAAAGATCAACTATCGCGGTTATTCAAATTGACTTCCCCCATCTTTGCCGTCATCAGTTTTTTATGCTTAGCGATTGTTGTTTTTCTATGTTTGAGTGTTCTGATTGGCTGGCTATCACCCATTTTCACGCCGCCACTAAATACAGGATTAATTTTTTTACCCGCAGACTGGGCTGCCATCTGGCTGATATTTTCAGGGATATGGTGGCTTTCATGGGCGCCTTTAACAGCAGGGATGATCGCCTATGTCTGGCGCGGCTATAAAATTCGCACATTAATTTGGGGGACATTATTATTGCCTGTGAGTGCGGGCATTCTAGAAAGCGCTTACCCTGATTGGCATTTAAACATCAGTTCAAATACCCACTGGTTAAATCTCATACCTGCCATTTTGTCCGCAGGCATTATAATCTGTCTTTTTTTTCGCACCCAGTTCATCACTTTTTCCTGGAAAGCGCTATTACCCATACCTTGGCATGATTATCGGCGCAGCCCAAAAACTTTTCTAAAGCAGGTGCTTACACTGGTGATCGTTTTCATGGCGCTCTACTGGGCATGCGGAATTTATATTGTCGGCATGCTTTATTTCATCTGTCTATTTTTAACAGGTCTATTTGTATTCACTGTTGGTGTAGCCTTTTTTAAAACAGCTTGCTTGTCTTTTTTCAGAACAAAACAATGATACACAATCAACCTGAAAATGCTGTGTGAGCCTATATTTTAGGCTATGAGAGTTGTGCATTAACCGCAAACGCTTCATCACTATCATAAGCGACAGGGACGGGGACGGCAGCAGCAGGAGAAGCAGCACCAAAGAACCCTATGGCACCAGCAAAAGAACCGCGAGGAGACAATCCAGGAGCAGGCGCATTGTTCAGGTTGATCGTTACTCTCTCAGGCAGCCTAGCGCTATGATTGTGCAATCCCCCAGATAGATAGCAACAAGCCATTAATAAAGTTGCACCTCCCTCGTCTGAAGGGATGCTAATACAGAAAAAACGATCATCAGTGCCCTTTCTTTTAATTTCATGTGTGAATTTAGAAACTATATCCGCTTCTTTTCCTTGATAAATAATTTTTACTGTAACCCAATGATATCCTTTTAAGTGTTTGATGCCGTGCTCCTCACTAAAAATAAAACGCGACATATATTCTGATCGATATTTTTCAGCACCTGGCAATTGATCAGCTATAAGTAAAAAATGACGATTCTCAAGACTGCTATTTTCTATCGCCTTTACCCTGGCTTGTTCACTACTTACAAAACCCTCAAACCAAGAATACACTTGTGGGTTTTCTGCTTCTTTTTTTTCTTCAGCAGCATCACTGCCAGCATCAGGTTTTTTTCTGGCTTCACGTCTAAAGCGCAGTACTTGTTCATGACTCCAGCCTTGTTCTTTTTTCAGAAATTTAATCGAACTGACACCACTCTTCATGGCTCGTACGGTTTGGGTGATGACCGCATCATCATCTTCTTCTACTGCTGAGGCGTACTGTTCCTTTGAAACTGATAAAGAATTCCAATGATTAAGTAACTTTTCAAAATTATTTTTTTCTGGACTGTCGTCCAAAATAGTTTTCTCTTCTTTTGTTAAAAATAAAAAAGCAAAGTCTTCTTTATTTTGTTCAAGCAGAATGGAAATTAAATATTTACGTTCTGTATCAGTTTTTTCAGCCTGAGCATCAGCTTTTTTATATTTTTTATATTTTCTATACAGTGATTTAACCAAATCAAAATTATTGATTTCAAGCGCTGCTATAGAAATACACCTGAATGAAACCACAAGGTGGTCTTGTTCAAGCAAAATTGAAATCGCTTTTTCTGCCTTGACAATGACAGCGTACTCTATTGCAGAAAAACCATCTTCATCTGTGGCATTTATATCTAATTCCAGATCTCTTTGATCGCACAAAAAATCCAGTACTGGTTTTGATTCAAGACCCTGCGAGTAATAGTCAATCAGGCGAAAAAACAAGGAAGCAGCTATGAGATCATATGTATCCCTTCTGGGATTATATTTAGCCTCATAAAACTCAAGTAACTTTTCCAACGCTTTTTTTTGCATCCCCAAAATTGCAGACATTAATGCGTCTTCATCATTTTCATTAAAAAATAAATTAATTTTCGCGTTTTTTTTTAATAAAACATCTATGACTTCTGTATGCCCTAGATTCGCAGCCAAGGCAAGCAGACTTCTATGACGATGATCAACAGTATTAGGACATACGTCACTCTCAATCAGCAGGCTGACAACCTCATGATGTCCAAAAAGAACAGCTTTTTCTATGACGTTGATTTCATATTGCAAAGGAACAGATCCGTCATCAAGTGAATCTCCGTCTATGTTTTGAAGGCATATAACTTTTTTAGCATTTTCATTCAATAAAAATTTGACAATCTGAGTGTGACCACTTTCGCAAGCAAGTGATAAGGCCGTCTCGCCCGTCATTTTTACTGACTGTTCTATATTCGCTTTTTTTTCAACTAAGTATTTAAATATTTCAAGATCCCCTTTTACACTGGCTTCAAGAAGCGCTGAAGTCAATCCCACATCAGTTACTCCATTCACCACAGCCCGAATATCTAATTCTTGTTGCTCTGCGATTAAGACTGCGCCTTTTATCTTTTTAAAGTCTCCTTCTCTTGCTCCGTTTACGCAATTTTCAATAAGAATTTTTAAAAGTTTTTCATGAGTCGCCCTTTCAAGCTTGCTAGGACGAAGAGGGGAAGCATATCTCCCTAATAAATCTATACACTTTAAAAATCTTGCCTTTTCTTCTGTGCCTATTATTGCTTTATTTGAAAAAATAGAAGCTCTATTTAGTGCATTCTGGCCATCTAGCGCGGTTGTGTTTTCCACACCCAAACTAACTAATGCCGCAACCGACTTATCTGAACCTAACTGTGCAGCCATAATCAATGGAGTTATGCCTTCAGTGCTAGCTTTATTAAGATTTACATCATGATTTTTTAATACCTGAAAAAATTCTAACCCAAGATTTTTCACAGTGGCTATGTGAGCGAGTGTTAATCCTTCAGCAGTTTCGATCCGCGCATGTTCCGAGTTTTTAGTTAAGAAATCATTGAGTTTAATAGGTCCTATCGTCTTGTTTATTAAAACAAAAATGAAGGGAAGATTAAGCGCAACATCACCATGTTTTTTAGCTCCAAGATCCACCATTAAATCCGCAGGGAAATTTATTGGCTGCTCTAGCAAAAAAGACAGTAATTCATAGTTCCCGTTAGATAAAGAAAAAGAGAGCACAGTTGTTTGCCACCCAAACATATTAACTTTGTCTTTCATGCATTTTCCTAAAGAAGTAGCAAAATCCTCTTTATTTTCTGCCTTAAGTTCTTTTAAGGTATTTAAAATTGATTTGTTTTTTCTTACTGCTTCTACTATTAAATCAAATGTAGTTCTTTTTGGTTTTTCTTTTTTGCTTCGTTCTTTTTTTCGATTACCTGGCATACTCAATACCTATTCAGCAATTCCCGCCACCCTGTTTCAGCAGTACTAATTGATATAAACTTCGCACTTTAAATCGCGATTCTAAACCCGAGGACTATAGACAGCATGACTGTACAACACACTTACCCCTGAGACCTCGCTCTTGTTCGTTCGCAGCGGATACTGCAATGCGTGGCTGCTGACGAAAAAAACTCATAGCAAATCCTTTTAAAGTCTGTCCTGCCGCTTTCTTGCCTGGATATTCCCCCTCAGTATACTCCTGAATAATGTCCGCTATAACAGAAGGCATCTTAGGAAAATATTGACCACCTAATTCTAAAATTCCTAAAACAAGATTTATTATATTTTTTTTGAAAACCACTGTTTTGTTCCAGCAATCGATTTAATTTAATTCTTAACGGCTTTTGAACTTTTTGCAGCCTTTGATTAGAGCCAGAAACACCGTCACTAAAAACTTTAAAAGACAGGAGTGTTTGATTGCCATAAAAGAATGCTAACCCGCAACGGGAAACGTAGTTATCTATGAGATTCAGATCACTGAGTGTTTGGTTGCCCGCCAAGGCTTTCGCCCCATCGTCATGAACGTTGTTATTACTCAGATTCAGCGACCTGAGTGTTTGGTTGCCCGCCAAGGCTGTCGCCCCCTGATCAGCAATATAGTTCTTACTCAGATTCAGTGACTTGAGTGTTTTGTTGGTCGCCAAGGCTATCGCCTCAGCATCGTAAATCCCATTATTAAAGAGAGAAAGCTCTGTTATTTCAGGATGCTGTTCTAAAAATGGGAGAAGCTTTTCTATTATAGATTCAGCATTTAAGCACTCACCCATTAACTCTAATTTATTTCCATTAACAAATTTTTTATATTCACACGCTACTACGTTTTTGATGGCCATATATTTTTCCCAGTTAAGTGTAATCAGTTAGAAAATAGCTATTTCTTCAGCGAACTATCCCGCTATCTCAGACAGTTTGATGAAGAAGGAACTATACTGATGTTTTCTTAAGGGACTATTAAGGGAGGAAACGTCTTATTCCGAAACACGCTCGGAAATTCTGGAAACGCCATTGAGTTAAAATAAAGGTGTCAGCATCTTTAATACTTTTTCTACCAGAGATGATTGTTCTGCTTCAAAAGAAGTCATCTCTGGCCAGGCACGCAGCCAAGTCATCTGTCGTTTTGCTAACTGTCGTGTTGCGATAATGGCGCGCTCTTGCATGTCAGACGCATTTAAATTGCCTGCTAGATAATCCCACACCTGTCGATAACCCACTGCGCGCATCGATGGCATGTCTTGATGCAAATCACCTCTGGCTTTTAAGTTTTCAACTTCTGCTACAAAACCTTGTCGCAACATTTCTTTGAAACGCGCTTCAATACGTTGTGCTAGATGCGCACGATTTTCGACGGTTAACCCAATATTGATCATGCTATAGGGTGTGGGTTGTGCTTTTGACTGCTGACAAAATTCAGTCAATGAACAGCCTGTGATTTCGTAAATTTCTAAAGCGCGTTGAATGCGTTGGCTATCTTCTGGACTGATACGTTCGGCAGATATAGGGTCGATACGATGTAGGCGTTGATGCAATGCGGCCCAACCTGATTCGATTGCTTCTTCTACTATTTTCTGACGAATCGCTGTGTCGGCTTGAGGTAAGGGGGAAAGACCTTGTTGTAGCGCACGAAAATACAACATGGTGCCGCCCACTAATAAAGGCATGCGTCCTTTAGCCAACGTTTTTTCTATGGCGGTTGTGGCGTCTGTGCAAAATTGTCCAGCCGAATAAGGGGTTGCGGGGTCTGCGATATCGATCAGTTGGTGAGGTGCAACAGCACATTCTGCGGGTGTGGGTTTGGCAGTGCCAATGTCCATGCCGCGATATACCATCGCAGAATCTACGCTAATAATGTCGCAGGGGAGGTGTTGTGTGAGCTCAATCGCCAGGGAGGTTTTACCGCTGGCGGTTGGGCCCATGAGGCAAATGATGGGAGGGGAAGGGGGCATTATCTCGCTGAAAACATTATCCCATAGCCCATCATCACGTGGATGATTTGACTACGGGATGACGGCTAATGGGTTGCCTTTGCCAACTCAAGCAATAATTTATTCAAGCGCTTCACAAAAGCCGCTGGATCTTCCAGGGCTGTCCCTTGTGCTAATTGTGCCTGATCAAACAACACATGTGTCCATTCAGAAAAACGTTCTTCATCAGCTTCCGTTTTCATTCTATGGAGGATCTGATGATCAGGATTGATTTCAACAATTGGTTTATTTGTGGGGAAATCCTGTCCTGCTGATTTCAACATGTTTTGTAGGTGAATACTCATCTCATTTTCATCACTCACTAAACAGGCGGGAGAGTCTGTTAAGCGATTGGTTAAACGCACATCTTTTACTTTATCACCTAAAACAGCTTTCATCTGTTTGATGACGCTTTCAAATTCACTGCTTTCTTTTTTAGATTTTGATTTCTTAGTTTTACCTTCTGCGTCTTTTACATCACCTAAGTCTAAATCACCCTTGGCAACGGATTGCAGAGATTTACCTTCAAATTCAGTGAGATGATTCACTAACCATTCATCCACACGATCACTTAACAATAAAACTTCTATCCCTTTTTTGCGGAATATTTCTAAGTGCGGGCTATTTTGTGCTGCTTTAAATGTGTCAGCCGTCACGTAGTAAATTTTCTCCTGTTTTTCTTTCATGCGTTGTACATAATCTTGTAACGAAACAGTCTGATCTGGATTATCGTTGTGTGTCGATGAAAAACGCAGTAAGGGTGCGATACGTTCACGGTTTGCAAAATCTTCGTAAGGGCCTTCTTTTAATACCTGACCAAATTGTTTCCAGAAGGTGGCATATTTTTCAGGTTCGTCTTTGGATAAGGTTTCCAGCATGTCTAATACACGTTTGACACAACCAGAGCGTATGCTGTCGATAATTTGACTGCTTTGTAGAATTTCTCTGGAGACGTTCAGCGGCAGATCATTGGAGTCAACAATACCACGCACAAAACGTAAATAGCCGGGCAATAACTGTTCGGCATCATCCATAATAAATACGCGATGTACATAGAGCTTTAAACCATGTCTTTTTTCGCGATTGAACAAATCATAGGGTGCTCTGCCAGGCACATAGAGCAAACTGATGTATTCTAATTTTCCTTCTACTCTGTTGTGAGACCATGTCAGGGGATCTTCAAAATCATGGGCGATATGTTTATAAAGCTCAGCGTAATCTTCGTCTTTGATTTGATTTTTAGGCAGCGTCCATAAGGCTGTTGCGCGATTCACGACTTCGTCTTCAAATGCAACAGGTTTAGGTTCTGCGCCCTCCTCTGTTACTTCATCTACTTCTTTTTGCATGAGGATAGGCAATAAAATGTGATCGGAATATTTAGACACAATACTGCGTAGGCGATATTCATCTAAAAATTCTGCGTCATCTTGACGAATTCGCAAAATCACTTCTGTACCGCGTTGTTCGCGTTGAATATTTTTGATGATGTAGTCGCCTTCACCAGTGGATTCCCAATACACACCTTGATCCGCCTGCATGCCTGCGCGTCGTGTTTTGACGATAACTTTGTCTGCAACGACAAAAGAGGAATAAAAACCTACACCAAATTGTCCGATCAGATTTGAGTCTTTTGCCTGATCTCCGCTTAACTGATTTAAAAATTCTTTGGTACCTGATTTGGCGATGGTGCCTAAATTTTCGATGACTTCATCTCGCGTCATACCAATACCGTTATCAGATATGGTAATGGTGCGTGTGTTTTTGTCGATATCAATGCGTATTTTTAAATCTGGATCATTTTCATAGAGTGCTGAATCGCTCAACGTTTCAAAACGCAGTTTGTCTGCTGCATCGGATGCGTTGGAGATCAACTCGCGCAGGAATATTTCTTTGTTGCTGTATAGCGCGTGGGTGACTAAGTAGAGGAGTTGTTTGACTTGAGCTTGAAAATTTAGTTTTTCTTGTTGTGGTTCTGTGGTCATGGTGTACCTCG
>JBIIEG010000036.1:0-7934 GCA_044237955.1 Gammaproteobacteria bacterium | reverse complement strand
CTTGCACCCCATGCAAGTGCGCTACCAAACTGCGCTACGCCCCGATTATTTTACTAACAACGTTAATACATTTTCTAAATCTTTTGATATTTTTTCCAATAATTCTAAGGTGTTGGTGGATGATTCTTTTTTATTGGACAGTAATTGTGTCCTGGCACCTTGGATTGTAAATCCCTGCATATAAAGCAATTCGCGAATATGTCGCACGATGAGCACATCCTTGCGTTGATAGAATCGTCTGTTGCCGCGTCGCTTCGTTGGCTTTAAAACATCAAACTCTTCTTCCCAATAACGCAACACATGCGTTTTGATATCACATAGTTTTGCTACTTCGCCAATGCCAAAATAGAGTTTATCAGGGATTGCGGGCAACTCAAGCGGGGCTTTAGTTTGTTGCTTTACTTTACTTGACTGAATCGCCATACGCTTGAATTTTAATTTTTAAGGGTTCTGCTGGTTTAAAAGTAGCAACGCGTCTTTCTTCGATTGGATAGACTTTTCCTGTTTTGGGATTGCGTCCTTCACGCGGTGTTTTATGTTTGGTTGTAAATGTGCCAAATCCAGGAAGTTTGACGGTTTCGCCACGCACCAGCGCTTCTGCAATTTCTGCAAAAAACAAATCAATCACTTCTTTTGCTTCACGCTTGTTGATGCCTAATACGCTGAACAAGTGCTCAACCAGATCGGCTTTTGTAACTGCAGACATAACATCATTCCCTCAAGGTTGCCTCAAAATCTTTGCCAAGTCCAGCAATGATCTTTTGCACCGCAACATCAACATCTTCATCGGTTAAAGTACGTGAAGTCAACTGAAAAGTGAGACTAAGCGCTAAACTTTTTTGACCTAGCGTTATACCCGTTCCTTTGTAGATATCAAACAACTGTAAATCCTGCAACGCTTCTCCTGCAAAATTTCGAACTGCTGTCTTGATGTGCTCGTAGGAAATAACATCTTGCACCACAAATGCTAAATCTCGTCGTATAGACGGATATTTAGAGGGGCTACTATAAACAGGCAATGTCGCTGATAATATACTTTCTAAATCTAATTCGAACAAATAAACAGGTAGCGGTATGTCTAATAGTTGCTTCAGTTCTGGATGCAATTCACCAACATAACCAATGCTTTTATCCGCACGCTGTATTTTAGCGCATCGGCCGGGATGCAATGCAGGATGATCGCCTGATACAAAATCAAATGTACTGTCTTTTGCAAAAGCAAACAGACCTTCTAAATCTCCTTTGACATCAAAGAAATCTATATTTTTTTCTGACAGGCCCCACTGTACTAAAGAAGCAGTGCCAATCGCGATGCCCGCAATGCGGGATACATGCTTCACTTCTTTTTCTGCAGGAAAAAAACAAATGCCCGTTTCAAAAAAACGTACACCTGATTGTTGACGATTTAAATTAAATAATGCCGATTGTATTAACCCAGGCCATAAAGAAGTACGCATGACCGATAAGTTTTCTGAAATCGGATTACTAAGCGCTAATGCTTCATGTGCAGGACAAAATAGTTTTGCTAATTTAGGATCAACAAAACTGTAGTTGATGGTTTCATGATAACCTTTATCGACAAAATAACTGCGCAAACGTGAGAGTGTTAACTGTGTTTCAGAAATAGGTTGCATCACTAATGCAGCCTTCAATGTTTGACTGGGAATATGGGTATAACCATGCACGCGTGCTATTTCTTCGATTAAATCAATTTCGATCCCTAAGTCAAATCGATAGGATGGCACCGTGACTTCCCATCCTTGTGGATTAGGCGCTACATCAAAATTTAAACGTCGTAATAATTTTTCTATTTCTTCTTCTGATAATTGAATACCCAAAATGCGCTCAATACGATTCGCGCGTAGTAATATTTTTTTGCGTAGCGGTAAATGTTCAGTATGTGTTGCATCAGTGATGGGGCCTACTTGTCCACCGCTAATACTGAGCACTAACTCAGTCGCACGATGTATGGCACATAATGGCAAATCGAAATCGACACCACGCTCAAAACGATGCGCAGCGTCACTTTGTAAATGTAATACGCGTAAAGTAGGACGAATTCCATCAGGTGCAAAAAAAGCACTTTCAATAAAAATATCAGTAGTGGTGGCAGTCACACCTGAATCAGCACCGCCCATAATACCCGCTAATGCCAGTGCTTTTTCGCTATCTGCAATGACTAACGCTGGTTTTGCTAGCGTGATTGTTTGTCCATCCAATAAAGAAATGCTTTCACCTGGATTGCTTTGCCGCACAACAATTTGTTTTTTGATAGCGGACAAATCAAAAGCATGCAGCGGCTGACCCAATTCCAGCATCACATAATTCATCACATCCACAACAGGATGAATGATACGAACACCGCTGCGCCGTAATCGCTCTTGCATCCACACGGGTGTCACTGCATCTGTCTGGATACCCTTGATAATACGACCGATATAGCGGGGGCATTCAGTGGGCGTTTGCACTTCAACAGATAAAACATCATCAATGGTTGGTGTGATTTTTTGTGGCTTGACGGAAACCATTGGCCATCCAGTTACAACACCTAACTCTCTTGAAAGACCTGCCATACTCAAACAATCACCCCGATTCGGCGTTAAACCAATATCTAATACATGATCGGGCAAACCCAAATACTCACTAAAAGCCGTGCCTAATGGTGCATCTTCGGCGAGTTCCATAATGCCTGCTGCTGATTCACCTAACCCAAGCTCTGTGGAAGAACAAATCATACCACAAGATTCCACGCCACGAATTTTGCTTTGTTTAATGCGCAGATCGCCGGGTAACACTGCGCCGACTTCTGCAACCGCTACTTTTAATCCTGCGCGCACATTGCTTGCACCACAAACAATCGTCAGCGGTTCTGCGTTAGCGTGAAGACGCACCTGACAGACGTTTAAACGATCTGCATTCGGATGAGGTGTAGTAGAAAGCACGTGCCCAATCGTAATATTTTTTAAATCAACACCCAGGGTGATCAGCGCTTCTACTTCTAAACCAGCAGCTGTTAATTTTTCAGCCCATTCTGTTATGTCGGCAGGTGCGTTGATTCGCTCACGCAACCAGTTTTCGCTAAACTTCATAGTGAGTCCTTAAAATTGTTGGAGAAACCGCGCATCGTTTTCAAAAAATTTTCGCAGATCATCTATCCCATAACGCAGCATCGCTAATCTATCGACACCTAAACCAAATGCAAACCCGGTATATTTTTCCGAATCAATATCACACATCTCTAAATCGCGAGGATGTACCATGCCGCACACTTCCAACCAACCAGTTTGTTTGCAAGTCCTACAACCTTTGCCACTACACATCACACAAGCAATATCTAATTCTGCTGAAGGTTCCGTGAACGGAAAATAAGAAGGCCGAAAACGAAACTTTAAATCACGCTCAAAAAGGTTATTCAAAAAATCTTGCAATATCCCTTTTAAATCAGCAAACGTACAGGATTCGTCGACTACTAATCCTTCAACCTGATGAAACATCGGTGTGTGCGTATGATCGGAATCACAACGATACACGCGACCTGGTGTAATCATGCGAAGCGGCAAGGTATTATTTTTTAAAGTGCGGATTTGTACGGGAGAAGTATGTGTGCGTAACAACAAGCCACTGTCAAAATAAAAAGTGTCGTGCATCGCGCGTGCAGGATGATGCGCTGGAAAATTAAGCGCTTCAAAATTATGATAATCGTCTTCGATTTCAGGGCCTTCTACAACAGCAAAACCAATAGAGGTAAATAAATATTCGATGCGCTCCAACATACGCGTCACAGGATGCAAGGCGCCTGTTTGTTGCGTGGTGCGTCCTGGCAATGTGATATCGATCGTTTCGCTTTTTAGTTTATGTGCAAGAGCCGCTTTTTGTAGATGTTCCGTACGATCAAGCAGTGTTGCCATCAATGTTTGTTTGGTGGTATTCACCATTTGCCCCATCGCGGAGCGTTGATCGCCTGGCAATGTCCCAACGTTTTTCAAGAGTTCAGTGAGTTGGCCTTTTTTGCCGAGAAATCGTGTACGAATCTGGTCGATCGCATTTAAGTCTTTCGCGGTTGTGATCGCTTGGTTGGCTTCTGCTAATAGCTGGTTGATTTGATCTTGCATGATTTTTTGTATGGTTTTGCTTAAGATTTTCTGAGGAGGTTTTCCGGGGTTTTTGAGTTTACCCTGAAGTCTGTTACAAGGTAAACTGCTAGATAATCGCGAGACATATTTGTTAAAAAATCTTTTTGAAAAACGCTTATAACCTGGATCCCGTGGTCAAACCATCCACGGGATGACGCCTAGAGTGATAGACACCTAGAGGGGTAGACGCCTAGAGGGATATCAGCGTATCACCCCCCACTGAGTTTTGTTTAGCCATGTCATTCAACGACACCCACTCCGTTTTCCTAATCACAAAGCCCGAACATCAGGCTAAAAACTTATGCGCACAAATTGAAAATTTGGGCGGGCGATGTATTTTGTTTCCTACACTGACCATCAAAACACTTCCCGCTGAACAAATTGCGAAAGCTATTAGTCAACTGTCGAGCACAGATAAAATAATTTTTACCAGTGCGAATGCGGTACATCCTGTGATACCTCATTGGTCTGCATTATCAAGCGCCGCTGTTTTTGCGGTAGGTCCTGGCACTGCTAGCGCATTAGCAAATCTTCAGATCACAGCAAAAATACCAACCGAATTCAGTAGCGAAGGATTGCTCGCATTGCCGGATTTACAGACCGTTCATCATCAGCAGATCGTTATTTTTTCAGGTATCGGCGGGCGAACACGGCTTCAAGAGGAACTGAAAAAACGCGGTGCGACAGTTCAAAAAATAGCGGTTTATCAGCGGGAATGTCCTGTATTAACTGCTATATTTCCACCAATAGAAAAAATTTCGCTCGTTATCAGTACGAGCGAAGAAAGTTTAAAAAACCTGTGGGCGATGGTGGGGCCTGAAGGACAAACGTGGCTCAAAGAACAACGTTTATTAGTTATCAGCACTGAAATGCAACGTCTCGCTCAGCGGTTGGGATTTAAACACCCAGCTATTAGAGCCGATAATGCCAGTGATGAGGCTATCTTACTTAGACTTGAACGCTTGAAATATTCCAAACAAACCAAACAACATAAACCACAATAACGACCAGCGCGCGATACTCCATCCCCACAATGTCCAATCAACAACACCGCAATGATCAGACCCCATGAGTATGGCAGACAGCGCTTGATTTAAAGGTAAATGGGAGAGGAGATAAGAAAAACCAGGCATACATACTTCTGCTCGCGCGTGCGGCAGCGATTGCAACCATACTTGACGAGCGGCTAGCAAAACGCCTAACCCTGCTATCAATAATGTAAAAGCACCGTATACTCTTATCCCACGCTGTTTTGGATTGTGTAAAAATGCGCCAAACAATAGGATACTCAGCAAGACAAATACACCGCGTTGCAAAACACACAGCGAACAAGGCTGCAAATTTTCAGTGCATTCTAAATAAATGCCCGCAACCAATAACAAAACACTGGTCAGTGCGGCAAATAAGTTTAGCTTGCGGGAAGAAATAAAAATCATGTTACAAACTCCCTTTATTTTTTATGACAACCCATACACCCCGCAAACGCTTCAGCCAAAATTTCCTCAAAAACAAGCATATCATCGAGCGTATCGTTCAAGCGATTGATCCGAAAGTCGGAGAACACTTGGTAGAAATTGGCCCTGGTTTAGGCGCACTCACGCAATACATATTACCCAAAGTAGGCGAAATGGATGCGATAGAACTAGATCGTGACTTAATTGCACCACTAACTGAAGCCTGCCATTCTTTAGGTAAGCTCACCATTCACTCAGCGGACGCTTTACGTTTTGATTTTACAACACTCACACAAGAACGCCATTCGCTACGCATTGTCGGTAATTTACCCTATCAAATTTCCACACCCCTGTTATTTCATCTGGTGGAGCAAGTACACCTGATTCACGATTTGCATTTTATGCTGCAAAAAGAAGTGGTAGAGCGCATGGCGGCTAAAACACATACTAAAGCCTATGGTCGATTGAGTGTGATGATACAATACCATTTTGATGTAAAGCCTTTATTTCTCGTCCCTAATACCGCATTTTATCCAATACCCAAAGTGACTTCCCAAATAGTTCGTTTAACACCCACCGCGCGCAAAACAGTTGCGAGTGATTACAACAAATTTGCTGAGATTGTGAAACAGGCTTTTAACTATCGCCGCAAAACACTACACAATAGTTTGCGCGATCGCGTTGATACCCATACACTCTCGCGTTTGGGAATTGATCCAAATAGTCGACCTGAGCAACTGACGGTGGAAGACTTTATAAAAATTAGTTCGAGGTGAATAACCATGGGATTCAAATGCGGCATCGTCGGATTACCTAACGTCGGTAAATCCACCCTATTTAATGCAATTACCAAAGCAGGTATTGAAGCGTCCAACTATCCGTTTTGCACCATCGAGCCCAACGTAGGCATCGTTCCTGTGCCTGATAAACGCATGGATGCGCTGGCAGACATCGTCAAACCCGAGCGTATCGTGCCTACTACCATGACGTTTGTAGACATCGCAGGACTCGTCGCAGGCGCTGCCAAAGGCGAAGGCTTAGGGAATCAATTTTTAGCGCATATCCGCGAAACACAAACCATCGCGCACGTCGTACGTTGTTTTGAAAATACCGACATCATCCACGTCGCAAACCGCATCGATCCCTTAGCAGACATCGATATCATCAACACTGAACTCGGACTAGCCGATTTAGAAAGCATTGAAAAAGCATTGCTGAAAGCCGGTAAAGCGGCCAGAAGCGGGGATAAACAAGCGATCGCAGAACAAGCGCTGCTCGAAAAAGTACGCACTCATTTAGATCAAGGTCACCTGGTACATACCCTAAAATTAGACCCTGCTGAAAAAATAACGATCGCTTCATTACAGTTACTGACGAACAAACCCGTACTGTATATCGCGAATGTAGATGAACAAGGGTTCAGCAATAACCCACACCTGGATGCCGTCAAAGAGCGCGCATTGCGCGAAGGTGCAGAGGTGGTGGTGATTTGTGCCGCTATAGAGTCAGAAATAGCCGAGCTGGCAGACGAAGATAAAGGAGAGTTTCTCAGCAGCATGGGCATGACAGAGCCAGGGTTAGATCGCGTGATCCATACGGGCTATAAATTACTGGGATTGCAGACTTATTTTACTGCGGGCGTGAAAGAGGTACGTGCCTGGACCATCCCACAAGGATGTACAGCGCCTCAAGCAGCGGGTGTCATACACTCTGATTTTGAAAAAGGATTTATTCGCGCCGAAGTCACAGCTTATACAGACTTTGTCCAATATAAGGGTGAACAGGGGGCAAAAGAAGCGGGCAAGCTCCGTTTAGAGGGTAAGGAATATATCGTCAAAGATGGGGATGTGATGCACTTTCGGTTTAATGTGTAGAGCAGCATTGACAATTGCCTGAACTCTGTAGAGAATTTGACCTCCCCAAAATGGCTATGTAGCTCAGTTGGTTAGAGCGCGGCATTCATAATGCCTAGGTCGGTGGTTCGAGTCCACTCATAGCCACCATGAAAATCAATGACTTACAGGAAAAACAGTTAAGATAAGCGCTAAATTGAAGTCCCAATGAACTTCAAAATGCTATTCCCCTAAATTGTTTACGAGATAATCAATCTTAAACTTTGCAATAGAACCTGCTTAGCATGTTTTAAACTCCTAATTCTGAGGCGATGCCATGAATGCCATCGCGACTTCTTTACCCTTGAAGGCAAGGCCTACTTTTAAAATTGTCTGAATATTCTTCTGCCGTAGCTCAGTCTCATAGCCGCATTCACCTATTTGTCTGAGCGCTTGCTCAGCTATCTCATCTAAGGCATCGCCTTCTTCTGCCACTTTAAACTCCAGAATTATCC
>JBIIEG010000046.1:0-7480 GCA_044237955.1 Gammaproteobacteria bacterium | reverse complement strand
CGTTGGGATGTAAGCTGTAGGTTAGTGCTGAGCGCAGCGAAGCCCAACAACCTAAAAGACAACTACAAAACATGCTCCAATCCACACTTCAACGAATCTAACATCACAACTTTTTGGCAAGCTAAACAAACGCCTGGCATATAAGCTGCACGATCAGTCATATCATGCTGGATGGATAAAATTTCACCTGCACCGCCGAACATCACAATCTGACGCGCCAGCAACCCAGGTAAACGGACGGCATGAATAGGAATATCTTGATAGCTCGCCCCCCTTGCACCTGGCAGTATTTCTTTTTCAGCAGGATTAATCGGTGCTTTTGCTTTCACTTGCGCAATCAATTCTGCAGTGCGCACTGCTGTACCCGAAGGTGCATCTGCTTTTTGATTATGGTGTAACTCAATGATTTCTACAGAAGGGAAATAACGTGCAGCATCACGCGCATACTGCATGGCTAAAACCATGCCAATAGAAAAATTCGGAATAACCAGACACCCAAGTTTTTTTGTCGCGCAACGCTCAGCCAGTGCTTGG
The DNA here is from genome assembly GCA_044237955.1 of Gammaproteobacteria bacterium. Classification (GTDB taxonomy): domain Bacteria; phylum Pseudomonadota; class Gammaproteobacteria; order JAURND01; family JAURND01; genus JAURND01. Next base: position 6,946 of record JBIIEG010000046.1, on the reverse strand, counting down.
ACCTGCTCTTCAAATAAACCTGAGGTACCTATCACCGGATGCGCACCTGCATCGATAATTTTGCAGGCATTTTCAAACGCAACAGCTGCTGTGGTGAGATCAAGAACAACTTGGGCTTGTGTTTGGAGGATAGCAGACGCCAAATCGTCGCCCCTGCCAGTTCCTCCCACCAGCGTTAGTTCTGTTGAGTCATGAATGGCTTTAACAGCCTGCTGCCCCATCTTGCCGGCAGCACCATTCACAAGCACTCGAATTGGTATCGAAACCACCGCTATTGGACCGTAGTGACACTAGCCCCTAACAGCGCCGTCACGATTGCGGGATTAGCAACCCTTTTGGCAATCTCTATCGGTGTCTCACCATCATCACTTTTCAGTAATGGGTCAGCACCTGCATGGAGTAGCAGTTCTGTAATCCGCAATGCGGGCATCGAACTTTTTTGCGCAATAAAATGTAATGGCCGGATTTTAGCCTCATCCTCAAAAGCATTCGGATCAGCACCTTTTTGAAGGAGTGATTTCACAGCTTCAACATCTTCATCAGAAATTGCTTGAATTAATAAATCGATCATTATAAAGCCCTCTATAGTTTTACGAAGAAAGTGACACGGTCAGGGGGAAGAACTGCATCTACCCCCCCCTGACAACCCATAGGCGTCAAGCTAAGGAAAGGGGCATAAGATATAACCCATTGAAAAGTAATGAAAATAGATAGAGTTCTCTCATAAAATTTTTTTGGAAAAAACAAAAGGAGATAACTCTATGGAAGTGAATTTATCAAAAATAGGACGTGTCGTCAGGATTTTTTTGCTAAAGCAGGTAGTACAGGCAAAGCAGCAGCAATTCCCGCCGCCCTGTTTCCCCGCCTTAACAAAAATCAGTACCTTCAAATTGAATGCGCCCTTTACAAAAAACCTTCCCAAGTCGGCACCCCAACCTGCTATAATGCGGCCCCTCATAAAACCCCCAACAACGGAGAAATAGCATGAGCTATGCCAATGTCACCGCTGGTAAGAATCCACCAGATGAAGTCCATGCAATCATTGAAATACCCGCTAACGGCCTGCCTGTTAAGTACGAGATCGATAAAGAGCAAGACGTCTTGATGGTAGATCGCTTTTTAAGCACTGCTATGTTTTATCCTTGCAACTATGGCTATATCCCCAGAACACTTTCTGAGGATGGCGATCCATTGGATATATTGGTATTGGCCCCCAATGCCTTAGTGGCGGGCGCTGTGATACGCTGCCGCCCTATTGGGCTTTTGAAGATGAGTGATGAGGCAGGTATCGATACCAAAATTTTGGCTGTACCCATTACCAAGCTAACCCCCCTCTATAAGGACATTAACACCATCACCGACCTACCCTCCCAACAGCTGGATATGATTAGCCATTTCTTTGAGCAATACAAAGCACTGGAGTCCGGAAAATGGGTCAAGGTAGAAGGATGGCTAGGCATTGAAGAAGCAAAAGGAGAAATTAAAAAGGGAATTGCGGCATATAAGTAGCATTTTGTCAGTCTCGTAAGGGCACCTCCATAAATTAGCAAACTAGCGTTTTATTTAAAGGCAAGACGTGCGAATGGCCCGGAGCGCATTTTACACGCGCATAAATGACATGAGCAGAACGCAGCATTAGAACAAAACGCTGATTTATAGAGGCGCCCATCACAACCAGGACCCTTAAAAACCATGAGCGTATTCACATTTCCAACCTCCCATTCTGAAATAACATCCCAACGCGCCGCTATCACAGCGGCTTATCGAAAAGACGAAACTGAGTGTTTGTCTATACTCCTCAAAGCCGCTGAATTACCCGAAGTTTCTCTCCAAGAAATAGAAAAAACAGCCGAAAAACTCGTCATTTCTGTGCGAGAACAACGTCTGGGTAAAGGTGGGATCGATGCCTTCTTGTATGAATATGATCTCTCCACCGAAGAAGGCATTGCGCTGATGTGTCTGGCTGAATCAATGCTGCGTGTCAGTGATAACATCACTTTAGATCGCTTAATCCAGGATAAAATTACCGCCGCCGATTGGGACTCTCATCGCGGCAAAAGTGATTCAAGTTTTGTGAATGCGGCGAGTTGGGCGTTGATGCTCACAGGCAAAATTCTCACACCTGAAGAAACCAAAAGTGGCATCTTTGGTGACACCTTAAAGCGTTTTGTTAAACGCACCAGTGAACCCGTTATCCGTAAAGCCATGAGTGAGGCGATGCGTATTTTGGGCAAACAATTTGTGATGGGCAGAACCATCAATGAAGCCGTAGACCGCTCTCGATCCAATGAAAAACTCGGTTATCGTTTCTCTTATGACATGTTAGGTGAAGGTGCACGTACTGCTGAAGATGCCGAGCGTTATTTTCAGGCCTATCACAGTGCGATTAAAGTCATTGGCAAAGCCGCACGCGGCAAAGGGATTTATGCAGGTGCCGGTATCTCCATTAAGCTGTCTGCATTACACCCACGTTATGAATTCTCCCAGCAAGAACGCTCCATCCCCTTACTCATTGAACGCTTACGTGCTCTCGCTTTAGAAGCCAAAGCTGCGGATATTGGATTAACCGTCGATGCTGAAGAAAGTGATCGACTGGAAATTTCCTTGGATATTATGGAAGCAGTCATTGCCGACCCTGCTTTAAAAGATTGGAATGGTTTTGGTTTAGCACTGCAGGCCTATCAAAAACGTGCGTTTTATGTGATCGATTGGCTCGCCGCTATGGCAAAAAAACATCGTTGCCGTTTAATGCTGCGCTTAGTGAAAGGTGCTTATTGGGATACTGAAATCAAAGACAGCCAAGTGCGTGGTTTAGCGGACTACCCCGTATTTACCCGCAAAGCCAGTACAGACGTTTCTTATCTAGCCTGCGCTAAAAAAATCATCGAATACGGCGATTTATTCTATCCACAGTTTGCAACACACAATGCTTATACTGTTGCTGCGATTTTAGAGATGATGGGCCAGCGTCGTGATTTTGAGTTCCAATGTTTGAAAGGTATGGGACGTGCTTTATACGATCAAATTGTAGCGAGCAACAAAATGGCTGTCCCTTGTCGTATTTATGCCCCCGTCGGCCAGCATGAAGATCTCTTGCCCTACCTAGTACGTCGTTTATTAGAGAATGGCGCCAACAGTTCTTTCGTGAACCGCATTGTGGATGAAAAAACACCAATTAAAGATTTACTGGCGCATCCTATCGAAAAAATCAGCAAGTTAGCCTATAAACCACATCCTAAAATCAAGCTGCCATCACAGCTTTATCCTGATCGCATGAATTCTCAAGGCCTGGATTTAACAAATCCAAATACGCTGGAAGAACTAACAACAGCAATGGATAAAGCACTGACCAACCCGTGGTATGCCCTCCCCACCATTGCACCAAAACCTAAAACACTGCGTGAGGTGCAAGGAGAACCTGTGGTTGATCCTTCTGACCATAAGCGTCAAATTGGTACCCGTGTTTATTCTACAAAAGAAGAAATTGAAGAAAGTATTCAAGTGGCTACTAAAGCGGCCCCCGCCTGGAATGCGATACCTGTCACAGAACGTGCCGCCTGTTTAGAAAAACTGGCTGATTTAATTGAAGCGAACCGCGCGGAACTGATGGCCCTGTTAGCCAGGGAAGCAGGCAAATGTATGCCTGATGCCCAAGGCGAAGTCAGAGAAGCCGTCGATTTTTGTCGCTACTATGCAAACTTAGGGCGCACAACCTTGGCTCCTATTGTTCTCGATGGACCTACAGGAGAATTCAACCAATTAGAGATGCATGGACGCGGCGTATTCTTCTGTGTTAGCCCATGGAATTTCCCCTTAGCTATTTTTGCAGGTCAAGTCGTCGCAGCCCTCATTACAGGTAACTGCGTCTTAGCCAAACCCGCTGAACAAACCTCATTAATTGGTGCCAAAGCCGTAGAACTCATGCACCAGGCTGGCATACCCAAAGAAGTGGTACAACTGATACCTGGCAAAGGTTCTGTGCTGGGGCCGCTTTTAACCACTGACAATAGAATTAATGGCATCATGTTTACCGGTTCCACCGAAACAGCGCGTGGCATCAACCAAGTGTTAGCGCAACGTGATGGCCCCATCGTACCGTTTATCGCTGAAACAGGCGGACAAAACGCACTCATTGCAGATTCCACAGCACTGCCTGAACAGTTGGTGAACGATGTTATTCTGTCGGCATTCAACAGCGCAGGTCAGCGTTGTTCAGCATTGCGTGTGCTATTTTTGCAGGATGAAATGGCAGATCGCGTGATCACATTGCTCAAAGGTGCGATGCAAGAATTGAAAGTGGGTGATCCTGCTAAATTATCGACGGACATTGGCCCTGTGATTAACGAAGCTTCTAGAAAAACATTGGAAGCACATGTGGCGCGCATGAATAAAGAAGCTAAATTGATCGCAGAAGTGCCTATGTCTAAAGAAACACAACACGGTACTTTTTTCGCGCCACGTGCTTATGAAATCCCAAGCCTCGATATATTAGAACGTGAAGTGTTCGGTCCTATCCTCCATATCATTCGTTACAAAAGCAAAGACCTAGATACGGTTATCAATACCATTAATAACAATGGCTATGGTTTAACACTCGGCATACACACACGTATTAAAACAACTGCAGATTATATTCTGCAGCGCGTGCGTGTAGGCAATCGTTATGTGAATCGTAATATGATCGGCGCAGTGGTGGGTGTACAACCCTTTGGTGGCGAAGGATTATCCGGCACAGGCCCCAAAGCTGGCGGGCCACACTATCTATCACGTTTGTGCAATGAGCGTTCGCTGGCGGAAAATACGACAGCTGCCGGTGGAAATGCATCTTTGATGTCGTTAGTGGAGTAGTCTCCTTAAGCAGTATTGTCATTCCCGAAGCAGTATTGTCATTCCCGCGAAGGCGGGAACCTATCCCTGTTCTCATATTTGTCATTCCCGCGAAGGCGGGAACCTATCCCTATTCTCGCTACTAGTTCGTGGATGGGTTCCCGCCTTCGCCGGAATGACAGGTTTTACTTATTTTTTGCGGTCCATGATGGAGTTGTGTATATACCGCTCGCCTTTCAAGATACTGCTTTCTATTAAAGCTTAGGGTTGCTATTCGCTAACATTTGTCATTCCCGCGAAGGCGGGAACCTATCACTATTCTCGCTACTAGTTCGTAGATGGGTTCCCGCCTTCGCCGGAATGACAGGTTTTACCGATTTTTTGCGGTCCATGATGGGGTTGTGTAGAGTATGTGCTCAAATCTAAAAAACCCCGAACTGAGGTTAGGTAGTTTAGTGAGTCAACGCGACATAGCCTATTTTTCAGAGCCTTTACCACCCAACACCCGCAAAAAAACCTGCTCAATTTCTGCGCTGACAATAGGTTTGCTTTTCACCAAATCTGCTCCCGATGCTAAACAATCTTTCTGAATTTTTTCTACGGCATATCCGCTTAAAAAAACAATATAAGCGCTGCTCTCACCCTGTTCATTTTTACGCATCTTCTTGACTGTTTCTACGCCAGTCATATCAGGCAAAACGACATCGACAAAAATGACATCGTATCTATTTTTTTTTGATTGAAGAATCGCTTCTTCACCCGTGGTGACTGCATCTACTTTACAACCCATATCTTCTAAGATGGCAGCCTGTGCTTTCAGGGTGATTGGGTGATCTTCAACAAGTAAAACTTTTATTTGCTTAAATTTGGAATGTTTCATGAGGTTTCTCCTGTTTAGTTTAAAGCCTTTAATAGGTCCAATAACTTAATTAAAAACCTAAAAAAGGATATTGTCAAGAAAGATAAATTTTTAAGGTTTTTTATACATTTAAAAAACCTTAAAAGTATCTTTTTGAGAAAATGAAACTAAAAAAGAAGAGGCAAGGTGAAGCAATTTCCAATGCCACTCAATAGAACAAATTTTATTTCTTCGCATGCGCGGCTAAAACAGACGCAACACATGCTGTTACTTTTTTACCGGCATCAATATGTAAAAATTCATTCGGGCCATGTGCATTAGAATGTGGGCCTAAAACGCCTGTGACCATAAATTGTGCGTTGGGAAATTGTTCGCCCAGCATGTACATAAACGGAATGGAACCACCCTCCCCTCTGTGCATGGCAGGTCGACTAAAATGTTCATTCGATGCTTTATCCAATGCTTCCGAAAGCCATTTTTGTAATGCAGGGGCATTCCAACCTGCACCTTTTTGGCTAATCTCTGTAGACACTTGAGCGCCATAGGGTGGATCGATTTCCAGCTGTTTTTGCAGTGCATTCGCTGCTTTTTCAGGATCACACTCGGGCGGGATACGAAAAGAAAGCATCACGGATGTTTTGGGTCGCAATACATTGCCTGCATCAGCCAATCGCGGAATATCATCCATACCCGTTATCGATAATGTGGGTTTCCAGGTACGATTTAAAATCAATCCCTGCATCGAAACGTTTTGAGGATGTGCACCTTTCACCCAAGGATAATTTTTCCATACGTCTTCTTTAATCACTTCAGCTGTTTTTTCAGCCTCTAAAATACGTCCTGCTGGAATGGTCACGTGTAATTCTTTGAGCAGAATTTCACCCGTATGCTCATCTTCAACACGACTCAATAATTCTCGCATGATGCGAAAGCTGGAAGGCACGATGCCACTGGCAGCGCCTGAATGTACCCCTTCGGTTAAAATCTCGACCGTGAGTTTGATGTTTACTAATCCGCGCAAAGAGGTGGTGCACCATAATTGTTCATAATTATCACAACCTGAATCTAAACAAATAATTAACTCTGGCGTGCCGATTTGTGTTTTTAAATGCGTGATATAAGCAGGCAAATCACAGCTACCACTTTCTTCGCTGGCTTCGATCACAACCACGCAACGTGCATGCGGTATGTTTTGTTCTTGGAGTGCTTTAATGGCAGTGATGGCAGCACATACGGCATAACCATCGTCAGCTCCTCCTC
>JBIIEG010000035.1:0-8019 GCA_044237955.1 Gammaproteobacteria bacterium | reverse complement strand
AAAATTGTACAAAATTTATACAAGCCAACTGTATGTTGTGTTTCTTTAACTGAATGAACACTACATATGGTGTTTCTCGGATGATTTCTGTTAATTTTGCAAGAGCCTCATATATGATTTTTTTTAACGCATCTTGCGAGAATAACAGATTTTAAAATTTTATGTATTTTTTAAACTCACAAAATAAATACACCTATTTTTTTCTTTAATTTTATCTTTTGTCATGAGAGGCTCTTGCAAGATTGTATAAAATTTATTGTATTGTATCTAGGCATCCGTAAAAAGAAAAAATAGGTGTAAAAAAATGAACACATTTTTAACATATTTACCCATAATAATTGCTGCTGTTTTCGTGGCTTTTGCTGGTATTTTGATTATTCATCATGAAAGCGCAGATGATGATGAAGAACCAGTTTGCCACAAATGTAAACACCATAAAACAGTTTAAATGCGCTGGGTTAAATCTATATGCATAACCCCATAAAATCTTTCACAAGCATTTGTTCTAACTGCGCAGTATTTTTAAATAAGCTAAACAATTTATTCGTTTTATCCGTCGAAAAAAAACGCGACACATTGTGACAAAATTTTTGCTCCAATAACGGAATACCTTCTTCTCTGCGTCGATAATGTCCCACAGGATATTCCACACATACCTCGCCAGTCGAAGAGCCATCTTTGAAAAAAACCTGTATCGCATTGCCAATCGCGCGTTTTTCAGGATCTAAATAATCACGCGAAAATTGTTGATCTTCACTGACCTGCATTTTTTCACGCAGTGCATCAATACGAGTATCATGCGCGATCATATCTTCATAATGATCTGCCGTCAGTGCACCATAAATCAATCCAATGGCTGTCATGTATTGCAGCGAATGATCGCGATCTGCAGGGTTATATAAAGGCCCGGTTTTGTTCAGAATGCGCATGGCGGGTTCTTGTGTGCGAAGTGTGATTTTTTCAATATCTGCTAGACGATCTTTCACCAGGGGATGTAACTTTAATGCGCACTCTACAGCAGTTTGCGCGTGAAACTCTGCAGGATACGAAATTTTAAATAAAATATTTTCCATCACATAACTGCCGTATGGTCGCTGGAATTGGAATTTTTTTCCATTAAACAGCACATCATACATCCCCCAGCATTTAGCGGATAAAGCACTGGGATAGCCTTTTTCGCCGAGTTTTGTTAACCAGGCCAGGCGCACACCGCGCGCGGTGGCATCTCCTGCTGCCCATGATTTACGTGAACCAGTATTCGGTGCATGTCTATAGGTACGCAAACTTTGTCCATCGACAAAAGCCTGCGATATTGCATCGCAAATTTGATGCTGCGCTAGGCCTAACCAATCAGCTATAACCGCGGTAGTTGCGACTTTCACAAGCACCACATGATCGATACCCACCCGATTAAAGCTATTTTCCAACGCTAATACGCCTTGAATTTCATAGGCTTTAATCATAGCGGTGAGTACATCTTTCATCGTGAGCGGCATATTTTGTTGACGACTTAAATAATCGGCGACGGCCAAAATGCCGCCTAAATTATCAGAAGGATGTCCCCACTCTTGTGCGAGCCAGGTATCGTTGTAATCCAACCATCGAATCATCGTGCCGATATTAAAAGCAGCTTGCATGGGATCCAGTTCAAACGCAGTGCCAGGTACGCGTGCACCATTAGGCAGCACAGCGCCTGGCACCACAGGGCCGAGCAACTTCACACATTCAGGATAAGACAGTGACAACAAAGCACAACCCAAACTGTCCATGAGACACAGACGTGCAGTGTGATAAGCACTGTCGCTTGTGATGTGGATATTGCGTACATAGTGCGCAATATCGTTTATCTCTGTATCAAAGGGAGGTCTTAGGTTAGAATCAGGCGCGTTTGTCATTAGTATCCTTATTAAAATATTCTCGGAAACATATTACCTCCATGATCATCACCGGCCAATTTATATTTTTATTTTTCATCGCGATTGTGCTAACCATTGCAGCGCTATTAGTAGATTTACAAGCCAGTAAAAAAGTGTTAGGTGAGCAATCGGTTCATTACCTGCGTATTTTGCTCGTATCTTTATTGGTACTCAGCATCGTGGGAATGGGTATCAGTAATTTCCAAGCTGCCTTGACATTATTAGTCGTGGGTACGGGTGTGATCGCATTCGTTGATCGGCTCTTTTTTCATCGTAAGCGTGCAGCACAAAAACGTGAGCGTCCTTTTATTGTTGATAATGCCTATTCTTTTTTTGGTGTGTTGTTATTAGTTTGGGTGATTCGTTCTTTTATCATACAACCTTATCGTGTACCCACGGGCTCATTACTACCCACTGTAGAACCCGGCGATTTTCTCGTCGTCAATCAATTTGCGTATGGTTTACATTTTCCGGTGACTAATAAAAAATTAGTGGCTGTGGGAGAACCTAAACGCGGTGAAATTGTTTTGTTTTATTATCCCATCGATCCCAATGTTATTTTTGTGAAGCGTTTGATTGGTTTGCCAGGAGATCATATCGAGTCTAAAAATAAAGTGCTTTATATCAATGGCAAAGAAATGAAGCAGACCTATATGGGTACTGCCGTAGACAATGAACCCTCAGGACAAAATAATCCCGAAGAAAATATTCCGGTTTTAGTGAAGCAAGAAGATTTAGATGGTGTTAAACATCGTATTTATATGATTGCAGGAAATACAACACTGGGTGCAGATTTCAGTGTGCATGTCCCGGCCGGACATTATTTTATGATGGGAGATAATCGCGATAACAGTGGTGATAGTCGGGTATGGGGGTTTGTACCGGAGAGTAATCTGATTGGCAAAGCGTTTGGTATATGGATGAGTTGGGATCCCATTAAGCATCATCCGAAATGGGACAGGATTGGTTTGGCTGTTAAGTAAATCATTGTCGCGAAAAAACCACCCCACATCGTCGTTGCGAGGAGTTCTTTTACGACGAAGCAATCCAGGAAAAAATATTAGGCAGTCTATTCATATAAGTTTTTGTAAAATGTTTATTTGGGTTTTCTACTGGATTGCTTCGGCGTAAAACAACTTCTCGCAACGACGAGGTAGGTAGTTGGTCTTTGTAAGGAAATCCCCCCCCATGCAAAAACTTTGCAAACAGTTAGGCTATGACTTCAAAGATATAGCTTGGTTAGAGCTCGCATTAACCCACCGCAGTTCCAGTGATAAAAACAACGAGCGCTTGGAATTTTTAGGCGATTCGTTGCTCAATTTTTGCATCGCTGAAAAATTATTTCACGAATGTCCCCACTATCATGAAGGAGAGCTCAGCCGATTGCGCGCTAATCTGGTCAATGGAGAAGTGTTAGCCACCTTAGCCAAAGCGCTCGGCATCAACAAGCATCTAAAAATGGGCGCGGGCGAATTAGCCAGTGGTGGTTTAGAGAGAAAGTCTACATTAGCCGACGCGATGGAGGCGATTATCGGTGCTGTTTATTTAGACGGCGGCATGGAAACATGCAGACAACAACTTACAATGTGGTTTGATGAGGTATTTGCAAAAGCCATTTCGCGCGGCATTCAAAAAGACCCCAAAACACAACTGCAGGAATATGTACAAGCGCAAAAAATAGCATTGCCAGTTTATACAGTGTTGTCGATGAAGGGACATAAATATACCCAATCGTTTCAGGTGTCGTGCCATATTCCCACATTGCACCATGCTGTCAAAGGTATGGGTAGCAGTCGTAAACGCGCAGAACAAGATGCAGCAACAAAATTATTGGCACTATTAGGATTATGAAGATGAGTAAAGTAAAAAAACGCTGTGGTCATATCGCCATTATTGGTCGCCCGAATGTCGGGAAATCCACATTGCTGAATCATTTAATTCAGCAAAAAATCAGTATTACCTCTAAAAAACCACAGACCACACGCCAGCGTATTCTAGGTATCAAAACAGTAGGCCGCGATCAAATGATTTATGTGGATACGCCAGGGATACATCAGGCTGCACCTCGTGCACTAAATCGTTATATGAATCGTGCAGCCACCAGTGCTGTTTTTGATGTGGATTTAATTTTATTTGTAGTAGATGGTTTGCATTGGATGCCTGATGATGAATGGGTGTTGAAAAAAATTGAACACGCCACAGTGCCTGTTATGTTGGTCGTGAATAAAATAGATAAAATATCCGATAAAACCAGCTTATTGCCGCACCTGGAAACATTGAGCAAAAAATACAAATTTGCCGAAGTGGTTCCCTTGATTGCCAAGTCTAACCAAGATGCACAGATGTTAGAAAAAATTATTATGAGCTATCTGCCACAGGGAGAATTTATTTTCGACGAAGATCAATTAACCGATCGCAGTGAACGGTTTTTAGCAGCAGAAATTATTCGGGAAAAACTCATGCGTCAATTAGGTCAGGAATTGCCTTATGATCTGACAGTTGCGATTGAAGAATATAAAGCAGAGCAGCAAGCGACCAGAATTTTATTGCATATTTCCGCGGTTATTTACGTCGAAAAGCAGGGACAGAAAATTATTGTCATTGGTGAAAAAGGTGCAGGCTTGAAAGCAGTCGGTGAAAAAGCCAGACTAGATATGGAGAAATTATTTGGCAATAAAGTATTTTTAAAGCTATGGGTGAAGGTGAAAAGAGGGTGGGCGGATGATGAGCGTGGTTTGCAGGGCTTAGGTTTCTCCTAACGCACCCCTCCATTAGCCGTCATCCGGATGTTCAGGAAGAACCGAATGCCGTGTCGACAGGGATGTCGAAAAGCGGCCGTGGACGATTTAACCACGGGAACCAGGTCATAAGCGTTATTCAATGTGGCATCTTTAACGCGCTCGCCGCAACAAAATTAAATCAAATACCGCAAAACACAACAGTGGCACAAACGCACATAAAAACGGTGGTATCTGATACAACAAACTAAACGGTCCTAGAAATTCATTAAATGTATAAAAACCAAAACCAATCATCACACCCACCAATATACGAAATCCCATGGGTTTCGTGCGCAGTGATCCAAAGATAAAAGGTATCGCAAGCCCAATCATGACCAGTGCAGAAAACGGTCGAAATATACGCTTCCAGAATTCAAACTCATACGGTTTAGTGTACAAACCAGTTTTATTTAAGTAGTGAATGTAGCGTTTGAGCTCGGTTAGAGAAGCCTGATCGGGATCAATATTCGCAATACCCACAAAATCAGGATCTAAAGTGATCGGCCATACCTGTGTGGCAAAATGTTGCGATACAATTTTATCGGCAGAAAAAATACTTTCAAAGACATCTGAAAAAACCCACTGACCGTTTTGATAACTGCCTTCTTTTGCCCTGCTGGCTGCGCTTATTTGTGTTTGATTTAACTGATAGCGCAGTACAGAAATGAGTTTGCCATCGGGCAGCACTTGTTCGATGTGAATAAAATTCTCCCCATCGCGTACCCATAAGCCTTGACGCACTTCAGCGATTGCGCCGTCTGTTTGTGCCTGGACTTTATAACGTGTGGCAAAGTGTTCCAGTTTAGGATTAACCACTTCACCGATAAAGGTGACGACCACTAACATCAGCAATGCAGCATACATCACAAAAAGAGCGATCTGTGTTTTAGACACACCGGAGGCTTGCATGACGATGAGTTCACTTTGGGAGGCGAGTCTGCCTAACCCAATTAAACAACCCATCAATGCTGCAGCAGGAAATAAAGGGTAGACGTCGCCTGGTAATGTGGCCAATACAAATACAAGCGCTTGTTTAATACCATAGCCATGCGTCCCAATATCATCTAGCTCTGCCAGTATAGCGACGAACATTTCTACGCCAGCGACGACGAGCACCACTAACGCAGTCATGCCAATAACGGCTTTTATGATGTGTTTTGAGAGTATCTTCAAAGCATTCAGTTCCTAAAAAAGATCGTCATTACTCTCTCGCTCGTCATTGCGAGCGTTTTTAGCGAAGCAACCCAGGAGAAAATATTAAGCGATCTGTTCATATAAGTTTTTGTAAAATGTTTATTTGGGTTTTCTACTGGGTTGCATCAAAGCAAAAAACGCTCCTCGCAACGACGAGGGTGGGAAGCTATTTCTTCCTACCAACCACCCGCCACTCCATAAACCACGCCAGCAAGAACAGCGTAATCACCAGCATCAATCCATGTACCCACCACAACCCTAGTCCTGATGAAATCTCGCCTTTTTGCAACCAGGCACGACTGACAAAGAGTAAATCGATATAGAGAATATACAATAAAAAAGCAGGCAATAATTGCGCATAACGCCCCTGTCTGGGATTCACTTTACTCAAAGGAATCGCCAATAAAGACAGTATTAATGCCGACAACGGCAATGCAAGACGCCATTGCAATTCAGCATGAAATTCAGCATTACCATGCAAACCTTTCCACAACTCTGCCGTACTTAGTGTGTCAACCCGATCATCCGGTGGCAGTGCATTTTTTTGAATACGCACACCATAACTTTTATAGTTCACTACTTGAAAATCCAGTTCTCCCGGTACACCCACATAACGAGAACCATTTTCCAGCACTAAGAAACGATCACGGGTTGTGGTATCGATGACTTGATGCCCGCTTTTTGCTAACACAATATCCCATGCCTGTTTTCCTGACGCTGTTTTTTGATCTGAGTGGCGTGCCACAAAAATATTTTCCAGGTGTCTATGGTCTCTGGATAAACGCTGCGTGTAGAGCACCAGTCCACCTTCACGCAGCGGTATAAATTGATCTGGCGTAATAAGCTCCAAAGGAGATGCAGTCGCTGCATTTAACAGGATCTGTCGTTTGTAGGATTCGATCGCGGGTTGAAACCCTAATGTGAGTATGCCCACGATGATGGCTAACACCGTTGAAAATAATAGCGTCATGCCAATCAGCTGCATTTTGCTGAATCCACAAGACCATAGTACGGTCATCTCGCGGTCACTGTGTAAACGACTATAAGCTAAGAGTACGCCGATATATAAACCGAGGGGTAGTAATAGTGGTAATAGCAGCGGCATTTGCAGTGATACGATTTGCATCACAGTATAGAGCGGCACAACACCTGCCGCAGCCTTTGTCAGGTAATGCACCACTTGGTTGCTGGTCACGAGTATCAGCAACACAGCGGTGCTGGCTAACAGCGTGCCATAGACCTCTTTGGCGAGGTAGCGAAAAATAATCATGGAGTGTGCTTCATATGTCTTAGCGTGTAGGTTGGGCTGAGTGTTTTGCGAAGCCCAACACAGAAGCTCGGTATGTATTATATGTTGGGCTTCATACAAACCATTCAGCCCAACCTACCTTTTTTTAGGTTTATCCAATGCTAGGTAACTGCCAATCAATCTCAGTCTTGCCCATCTCGCGCAATAGCTGATTTGTTTTAGAAAAATGACGACACCCCATAAATCCGCGATGTGCAGAAAGCGGGGAAGGGTGCACCGTCTTGAGTATATAGTGACGCGTCGTATCAATCATCTGCCCTTTCTTTTGTGCGGTAGAACCCCACAGCAAAAAAATAACGCCTTGTTTATTTTCATTCAATAAGCGAATGACTTTATCCGTGAATGTTTCCCAACCCCTATTCGCATGCGATTGCGGTTTGCCCGCCTCTACGCTGAGTACCGTGTTGAGCAGAAAAACGCCCTGTTTTGCCCAGTGTTCCAGGCAACCATGTGTGGGAATGGGTAATCCCAAATCGTTGCGCAATGCCTGAAATATGTTTTTCAAAGAAGGGGGTGGTTTGATACCAGGTTTAACGGAAAAGCAAAGACCATGCGCTTGGTCGGGACCATGGTAGGGGTCTTGTCCTAAAATCACGACCCGCACTTGTTCGAACGGGGTGTATTTAAATGCATTGAACCTATCGGCGTAAGCAGGATAGATGTTTTTCCCAGCCGCCTGTTCAGCTTTTAGAAAATGCAGAATAGATTGGAAGTAGGGCTGCTGTTTTTCGCCTGCGAGTAGTGTTTGCCAGCTGGTGTCGGTCGCTTGGGTTTGTTCTGTTTCTATCATCTTGGTTATACAGCTTAATGAGTATAGAGG
>JBIIEG010000034.1:0-8090 GCA_044237955.1 Gammaproteobacteria bacterium | reverse complement strand
TGATGCCTCTTTAGAACTTTGGCCAAAAATAGGTAACTCTTTATAGACAACGCGCAACTTGGGATCGTCTTTAATCAGTTTCTCGATAACAATTTTCATGTCTTTGCAGTGGGGGCATTGGTAGTCAAAAAATTCAACCAAAGTCACATCACCTTTAGGATTGCCAATCACAGGGCTTTCTGAATCAGCGAAAATAGTGGCTGCATTTTTAGCGATAGCCGTTTTGGCACGTTTTCCCGCTTTTTCCGCTTCTTGTTTTTGTAGGGACTGAGAGGCTTCAACCAACACTTGTGGATTAGTGACCAAATAGTCATGAACGACTTCTTTAACCTGCTTAATTTGGCCATTACTTAATGTGTCATCGGCTTTGGCGCCTTGACTGATTAAAAAAACACTCGCAGTCATTGCAGTTAAAAGGAGTTGATGTGATTTCACGTTTGCATCCCCGCGTGGAAGTAAGATGGAATAGGTTTTGAAACAAGCTTCAAGTAGGTTAACATCCTGCTTCTTGAAGTCAAGTATGCGCTCGGACCGCCAGCAATTCCCGCTGAAAAACACATCTGGCCTTGCTTCCTTGTTTTAACGCGTCGTGCGAAGTAAATTCGCACTCGCACAAAAAAAGTGAACACTCATGGACACTGCTTTTCTTCCTTCTACACTCTCTCTTTGGCTCACGCAGTACGGTAGTTTTGCACTGTTTGTATTATTGGCGCTGGGTATCTTTGCACTGCCCATTCCCGATGAAACTTTAATGGTGCTTGCTGGGATCTTGATGGCGCGTGAAAAACTACTGATTTTTCCTACTTATATAGCCGCGATTATGGGTGCTATAGCGGGTATCACCGTCAGTTATGTGATAGGACGTACAGCGGGCGCATTGGTCATCAGGAGATATGGGCATTGGGTGGGCATCACTGAAACCAGGATGCAATACGTAAATAATTGGTTTGAACGTTTTGGACGATGGGCGTTATTTATTGGTTATTTTATCCCAGGGGTTCGTCATCTGACGGGATATGCAGCAGGCATTACTGAAATGGAATATCGGCATTTTGCAGTTTTTTCTTATACAGGCGGGATTCTTTGGGCTTGTATATTTTTATCTATCGGTTATTTTTTAGGCGATAGATGGGAACAAATTCAGTCACTGCTCGCTGATTACTGGATATATCTTGCCGTTGCTGCTGTTATTTTAATAGCGGTTGGTTCTTTTTTTATTCGGTGGCGGAATAAAAGGAAAGAAAAGAAGCCATAACTTTTCAGATACGTTATTGACTTAAAGCCACACGCCACTCTCTAGTGACCAGTTTTATTTTCAGATTTTTACTGGTCAGTTGCATTTTCCGCGGTAAATCTACTTCCCCAACAGGCATATATTCTGGATATTCGATTATCCACTGCGCCTGTTCGAGCTTAATTAAATGATTATAAGCATCAAAAGTCGTCTTGGCGGGAAGGCCAGGTGCTGGTAAACCACGCGCCCAGTAATACAACTGTACGATCGGAATCTGCCAGCCCAGCTGATGTTGCATCAATAATTCAGGTGTGGCTGCTAAGAGAGGCGGTTTATTTGATTGCGTTAAAGTAATGCGACCAGGTTGACCTTGAATTTCTACACTACCAAAACCTAAAGGTCCAAACAGCGCAAATCGATAACGTTCATTTTGCTGATCCCATTGCAATGAGGCCATATCGGTTTTTTCTGCATGTTGAATACTGACAGAGCCAATGGCTGTCCAAGATTGAACCTGCTCGAGTTGAGCAGAGCGCGCCTTCCAAGTCATCGGGTGACCAATAGGACCGGTTGCTGTTTGCTCTAATGTAGAACAACCAGCGAGAAAAACAGATAGAGCGAAAATAAAAATTTTAATCATCAGACATCCATTTTTTTATTTTTTGAAAGGAAGCAAGGCCCGATGTGTTTTGCGGCGGGAATTGCTGATTGCTGAACGACCAATTATCAAATACTGGCTGGTTGGGTTAAAATGCCACTCTCCCACATCTTAAAACGCCTAAGTTATGCCACTGATCGCCTGCGGAATCAATCATAAAACTGCCCCTTTAGCGATACGCGAACAAATAGCGCTATTGCCTGAACATACACCCATCGCCTTGCGCGGACTGCTGAAAGAGGGTGCTGTCAATGAAGCCGTTATCTTATCTACCTGTAATCGCACCGAAATTTATAGCGACACCAATACGCTGGCGCTACCTCGTTTTATAGACTGGCTCACTCAGCATCCTCAAATAGGGAAAGTAGCCGGTTCTGATCATTGGTATTGGCATCAAGACCAACAAGCCGTGGGACATATCATGCGCGTCGCCAGCGGTTTAGATTCAATGATGTTAGGCGAGCCACAAATTTTAGGGCAAATGAAACAAGCATTTTTGCTTGCACAAGAAACAGGGACAGTTGGCGCGAAGTTACGACACCTCTTACAAAAAGTATTTTCCGTTACCAAACAAGTCCGCACAGAAACCAATATTGGCGTGCATCCCGTTTCTATTGCCTATGCAGCAGTCAGCCTCGCCAAACGTATTTTCAGTGACTTATCCAAAGCCCAGGTTTTATTGGTAGGTGCAGGTCAAACCATCGAGCTGCTTGCACTCCATTTGTCTGATCACGGCGTCAAACATTTTATTTTTACCAATCGTTCTTTGAACAAAGCAGAAGACCTGGCCGCGCAATTTGGTGGACAAGCTATTCCGATGACTGATATTCCGTTTTGTCTGCAGAAAGTTAATATCGTGGTTTCTGCAACAAGCAGCCCCTTGCCGATTTTGGGCAAAGGCATGGTAGAAAGCGCGCTTAAAATCGGCAAGCGTCGTGCGTTGTTAATGCTGGATATGGCAGTGCCGCGTGATATAGAGCCAGAAGTCGCACAGCTAGAAGATATCTATCTTTACAACATTGATCATCTACAAGAAATCGTACAAGAAAATTTAAAATCACGATTGGATGCCGCACAACAGGCAGAAGCGGTGATCGATTTGCATGCGCGATATTATATGCGTCAACTGGAAGCGCGAGATGTTGATCAAACAATTTGTGCGTATCGTGAAAAGTTAGAAAATTTCCGCGATACAGCATTATCAAAAGCATTGGGAGATTTAAATCAAGGCGAAACACCAGAGATAGTGCTCAAGCAAATGGCACGTTTATTGACGAATAAAATCTTGCACATGCCTTCAGTACAATTGCGACAAGCAGCGCTTAACAATCAAAATGATTTGTTGTTAGCGGCTAGAAAACTATTCGATTTATAATTAACAATAGAGATGCATAAAATGCTACATCGAAAAGATATCAGTG
Organism: Gammaproteobacteria bacterium; assembly: GCA_044237955.1. Classification (GTDB taxonomy): domain Bacteria; phylum Pseudomonadota; class Gammaproteobacteria; order JAURND01; family JAURND01; genus JAURND01. The sequence continues at coordinate 4,777 of JBIIEG010000034.1, read as the reverse complement.
TGACGCTCTCTCCAAATCAACCGCTTTGGACGCAAGATGAATCTATTGCTTATGAATGCGCCAGAGAGGTCATCAATGACATGATTGGCATTTGTTCCAGTTTGATCAACAAAGAAGAAAAAAAGGCTATTCCAAACTTAAAACGAATCCAACAGCTTGGTGAACAGGCTTATCAGGAAATAGATACATCTATTGTTCGCAGTGAGGAAATTGTTTGATCTATGAATATTAACGCGCCACCAAACTCAAAAACTCCGCACGCGTTCGACTGTCTTCTCTAAACAAACCCAACATCACCGACGTCTTCATCACAGAATTTTGTTTCTGCACGCCGCGCATCATCATACATAAATGCTGCGCTTCGATAATCACACCAACACCTGATCCTTCTGTTATTTCCATCACCAGATCAGCAATTTCTTGTGTGAGTCTCTCTTGTACCTGCAGACGTTTTGCAAACAGATCAACAATGCGCGCTAATTTAGATAGGCCGATAATTTTGCCATTGGGCACATAAGCAATATGACACTTGCCAAAAAAAGGTAACAGGTGATGTTCGCAGAGTGAATACAATTCTATGTCTTGCAGTACAACCATTTCTGACATGGTTGAAGTAAAAATGGCATCTTGAATAATATCCTGCACGTTTTCACGATAACCACTGGTAAGAAAATGCAATGATTCGGCGACACGTTCCGGTGTTTTGCGTAAACCATCACGATGAACATCTTCACCTAATGCAGTAATAATGTCGCTGATATTTTTTTTCATGGTTATCCTGGTGGCCAGGTAAGATTACGCCCGCCCAATAAATGTAAATGAATATGATAGACCGCTTGTCCTGCACCTTTATTGCAATTCATCACCACACGATAACCTGCTTCTGCAATGTTTAATTGTTTGGCTAAACGTTGCGCGGCATACAGCAAATGTCCCATTAACGGAACATCTTCTTCTTTTGCATCATTTAAAGTGGCGATATGTTTTTTTGGAATGACGAGTTTGTGATGAGGGGCTTGTGGTTGTACATCATCAAAGATAACAACCTGCTCATCTTCATAAATAATATTCGCTGGAATTTCTCTGGCAACAATTTTACAAAATAAACAGTTTTCCATGGGTTTTTCCTTGTCGTGGTTGTTTTTAATACCAGAAAACATTATAGAAGATTTTTGTAAGTTGCAATGGCATTTCGCAATACTTTTTGGCTCTTCAGTCGCCTTTCATAAGGCTCCAAGAAGCCTCCTCGCTATTGATATTCTCTTGTGTTACCATCCGCGCTCGAAGGCTGAGTACTAGTGCTGATTTCAGGTAGATTCTTGTTTCAGGTGATTTCTTGGCCATACATTAAATTTCTTAAATAAAAAAGAAATTTATCCAACAGCCAGGAGACACCTAAAGTGCCATCTAATACTTTTGTCGCGTTTGATTTACATCCCCAGATTTTAGCCAATGTTGTTAACTTAGGTTATACAGCACCTACCCCCATCCAACAAAAAAGCATCCCCTCTGTTATGGAAGGCCACGATTTAATGGGCTTAGCACAAACAGGTACGGGAAAAACCGCTGCTTTTTTATTGCCCGTATTGCATCGATTACATCCCGGTCCGCGCGGACATGTTCGCGCATTGATTTTGGCCCCTACGCGAGAGTTAGCGCAACAGATTCACGAAGCGTTTGGTTCTTTCGCCAAAGAATTAAAACTGCGCAGTGTCGTGCTTTACGGCGGCATGAGTATCTCTCCACAAAAAGAGAAATTACGCCGAGGCGCAGAAGTGGTTATCGCCTGTCCCGGACGTTTGTTAGATCACGTACGTCAGCGCAGCGTCAACTTATCTAAAGTAGAAGTGCTGGTATTGGACGAAGCCGATCACATGTTTGACGTAGGCTTTTTGCCAGATGTGCGACAAATTTTGCAACAACTCCCTGCCAAGCGCCAATCGCTATTATTTTCCGCCACCATGCCTGCTGAAGTGCGGCAATTAGCGAACGATATACTCAAAAATCCAGTACAGGCACAAATCAGCAATACATCATCTGCTAAGACAATCACACAAGCTTTGTATCCTGTATCACAAAATCTCAAGACAGATTTATTGATTAAGCTTTTGCAAACACTACAGATTCATTCTGCTTTGGTTTTTACGCGCACCAAACATCGCGCAAAACGCGTGTCAGAACAATTAGAAGCAGCAGGTTACACCGCCACCTCTCTTCAAGGTAATTTATCGCAGAGCAAACGCAGAAGTGCGCTTAATAATTTTAAGATTGGTAAATTACAAATATTAGTCGCAACGGATATTGCATCACGCGGTATTGATATTGCGTCTATTTCCCACGTGTTTAATTACGACATGCCAGATACGGTTGAGGCATATACACATCGTATCGGACGTACAGGTCGTGCTGCTAAATTAGGTGATGCATTCACGTTGTTGGCAAGAGAAGATCTGCCAAAGTTATACCGGTTAGAGCGCACACTTAATATTAAAATAGAACAGCGAACAGTGGCTGATTTTGATTACAAGGCAGCAGGACAGTCAGGATCGATGCGGGATGATTCTGTAGAGCGCACACCCAGAAGAGGTTTCAGTGATGATCGTACCAGTCGGCCTGCAAGCAGGGGACGACGTCCTGAGTTTAGTCAAGGTGATCGCACAGGCAGTTATCGTGGTAAAGCCAAAAGCGCTTCTTTTTCACCGCGCGGCAATGACGATAGATCTACGGGTACAGGTTATAGCCGATCCCGTCCGCCTGCTGCTGAGGGTTATCAAAACGACAGACCTGCGACTAACAGACATCGAGATGCACCGTATCGCCAGAATAATGAAAAACCTGCGACTCGCGTGAGCTATCGTAACGCTGCAGACGGTAATACTATGAGGCCTGCAGCTGCACCTAACAAACCACGCGGCGCTTTTAATGATCGCGCGCCGAGTGACCGAGGTGACAGACCTATGCGTCGTCACAGCTCGCCCAGCACTTTTGGTGAACCGCGTAGTGAAGGTTACAGAGGTGATAGACCGCCTAATCGTAACAGAGGGCAGGGCGCTGCTTCAGATCGCCCATCAACTGAAAGACCAGCAGGTCGCGGCGGCAGGCCATTCAAACCTACGTTTAAGCCTGGCACGAAAAAACCGGGTCCAAAGCCACATTTTTCGGCAAAAAAACCAAGGCGTCCTGAATAGGCATAAAAGTGCGGGTCAGCACAATTTTTTCTAGTATGAGTTAGGGTTTGGTTTCAGGGCTTGTGGTCAGGGATAGAAAAACAAGAGCACATGGATGTGCGACCCTGAAACCAAACCCTAACTCATACTAGTCCAGTGTTAGCCTAATTTTGGGTGGTATGTAGTTTTTGGATCGAGCGAGTCATGCCTGCATTCGAGTGAGAGACAGAAACTACATACCACCCAAAATTAGGCTAACACTGCACTAGAAGAAATATTTATCTAGGGCGAAGACCTATACTTTCAATCACCTGCTGTGAAAAAAATTTCACTCTTATCCGCTTACTTGCTAGAGTAGCTTTCTCTATTAGCACTCTTGCAGCATTCCCTAAAAATTTTTATCTTGGAGACTATTTATGAGCAATGCCATACCAGCGAATCTTAAATACACCACCAGCCATGAGTGGGTACGCGATGAAGGTGATGACACAGTGACTTTAGGCGTCACAGATTACGCGCAAGAACTGTTAGGTGATGTCGTATATGTTGAATTACCCGATCAAAATAAAACATTAAAAACAGGGGACGGCTGTGCAGTGGTAGAATCTGTTAAAGCAGCAGCCGATGTTTATTGCCCGCTTGCAGGAGAAGTGATGGCTGTTAACGCCGCATTAACGCAAAGCCCCGATTTAATCAACACCGATCCTTATGGCGAAGGTTGGTTATGTCGCGTACGTGTAGAAAATAAAGCAGATTTAGCGGGATTGATGACAGCTGAAGACTACAAAAAAAGCGTAGAAAACGAAGCGATTTAATGCTCCCAGCGCACATGCCCAATCTCCCAACCTATTCCGCACAATCCATCGAAGTATTAACGGGTTTAGATCCGGTGCGCATGCGTCCCGGCATGTACACCGACACGCGCAACCCAAACCACCTGGCGATGGAAGCCATCGACAACAGCGTCGATGAAGCTATCGCAGGTCATGCCAATCAAATCGAAGTCTTCCTCTACAAAGATGGATCATTAAAAGTCATCGATAATGGTCGAGGCATGCCCGTTGATATTCACCCTGAAGAAAAAGTGTCAGGCGTAGAATTGATTCTCACACGCTTGCATGCAGGCGCTAAATTTTCCAAAAAAAACTACGAATACTCAGGCGGATTACATGGCGTCGGTATTTCCGTCGTCAATGCGCTTTCCACACAATTACAAGTCACTATCAAGCGAGATGGTCATATCCATCAGATGAATTTTAAAGATGGGTATGCCGCTTCAACATTAAACATCATCGGCGATTGTCCAAAACGCGAAACAGGCACAGAAGTCTATTTTTGGCCTGACCCTAAATATTTTGATACACCTAAATTTGCAGTCAGCGCATTAAGATCTTTATTGCGTGCCAAAGCCGTACTTTGCTCGGGATTATTAGTCCGTTTCACACAAGAAGCGACAGGTGAAACAGAACAATGGCATTACGAAAATGGTTTAAAAGCGTACTTATTAGATGCGTTGATGGGCTTAGAAAAACTGCCCGAAGAACCTTTTATGGGGCAGGCTACCAGTGAATCAGAAAAAGTAGACTGGGCGGTGACCTGGTTACCTGAAG
>JBIIEG010000033.1:0-8199 GCA_044237955.1 Gammaproteobacteria bacterium | reverse complement strand
AATTTCTAGCATTGGGAAAAATGTTTGATGGCTCTTCCATTGCAGGCTGGAGACACATCAACGACTCTGACATGATTTTGCGTCCTGATTTAGAGACCGCATTTATCGATCCTTTCTTTGAAGAATCTACATTGGTGTTGCGCTGCGACATCATCGACCCTTCCACCATGCAAGATTATGCGCGTGATCCACGCGCAATCGCACGTCGTGCTGAAGCTTATCTAAAAGCCAGCGGACTAGGCGATGTCTGTTACTTTGGTCCAGAGCCTGAGTTTTTTATCTTTGACGAAGCGCGTTGGAAAGTTTCTATGGAAAATACTTTTTTCCAGATTGACTCCAGCAGTGCTGCCTGGAATTCTGGCAAGAAATATGAAGAAGGCAATATGGGCCACAGGCCTCGGGTGAAAGGCGGCTATTTTCCAGTACCACCGGTTGATGCTTTCCAAGATTTACGCTCTGCCATGTGCACTACTTTAAAAAGCTTAGGGATGCAGGTAGAAACCCATCACCATGAAGTAGCCACTGCGGGTCAAACTGAAATCAATCTACGATTTAACTCTCTCCTTGCCAAGGCAGATGAAATGCAGGTCTTCAAATATGTGGTACACAATGTGGCTCACGCGTTTGGTAAAACCGCTACTTTCATGCCCAAACCATTAGCCGGTGATAATGGCAGTGGCATGCATTGTCATGTGTCCATATTCAAAAATGGCGAGAACTTATTTTCTGGTGATCAATATGCGGGCCTGTCTCAATTCGCATTGCATTTTATTGCGGGGATCATTAAACATGCCCGTACACTCAATGCGTTCACCAATCCCACCACGAATAGCTACAAGCGTTTGGTGCCGGGTTTTGAAGCGCCCGTTATGTTGGCTTATTCTGCACGTAATCGTTCGGCTTCGATCCGCATGCCGCACGTCCACTCCGCTAAAGCGCGTCGTATTGAAGTGCGTTTCCCTGACCCACTCGCTAATCCTTATTTAGCATTTTCTGCCATCATGATGGCAGGCTTAGATGGTGTTCGAAACAAACTTGATCCGGGTGCACCGATGGATCAAGATTTGTATGAGCTTACACACGAAGAACTCAAAAAAGTACCGACTGTCTGTGCTTCATTAGAAGAAGCCCTGCATGCACTAGAAACACAGCATGACTTTTTATTGGAAGGCGGCGTGTTTACCAAAGATTTGATCGACGCTTATGTAAAACTCAAAATGGAAGAAGTGACGCGTTTCCGCGCAACACCGCATCCGTTAGAGTTTGAGATGTATTACAGTTCGTAATGGTAAGTCGTAACCATTCATGGCTGTGACTTTGTAGGCGGGGTTTTATGCATTTTTTCTCCTCTCCTTTCTTTGGGAGAGGGTAGGGAGAGGGCTGATTTAGGTTTGTAGAAACTCAGCATGCATATGTTGGGCTTCATGCAAACCATTCAGCCCAACCTACACTTTTAATGATTGCCCTCTCTCTACCCTCTCCCAAAAAAATGGGAGAGGAGAAAAAAACATCGTGAAATAGCCACATCAAATCTATGAAGCTAGAAATCCCTCCTTTTGAACGATCACGCGTACTCGTCATTGGCGATGTGATGTTAGATCGCTACTGGCATGGCACCGCGCATCGTATCTCTCCAGAAGCGCCCGTGCCCGTATTGCATGTCACCGAGACACAAGATCGTCCAGGTGGGGCAGGTAACGTCGCATTAAATTTAAGCGCGCTGGGTTGTCAGGTAACTTTGTTAGGCATTATCGGTAACGATGAAGCGGGCGACACCCTGGAAAAACAACTACAAACAGCGAAAGTAAATTGCCAATTACATCGCTTACCTGATTTTCCGACTATCACAAAATTGCGCGTATTAGGCCAACATCAACAATTAGTACGCCTGGATTTTGAAAAAGCGCTCGGCGCACTTAAAACCGAAAATCTTATTCCGGATGTTAAAAAGCTGCTGAACAATGTGGATGTGCTCGTATTATCTGATTATGCCAAAGGTACATTACACCATGCCCAAGCCTTTATTGCTGCTGCCAAAGCAGTCGGTGTGCCTGTTTTAATCGATCCTAAAAGTTTAGATTTCAGCTTGTATGAAGGCGCCACCGTCATTACCCCCAACCGACAAGAATTTGAAGCAGTCGCAGGTCATTTTACAGACGATCTTGATTTAGCAGCGAGAGGTTATAGTTTATTGCGCGACTATCATATCGATGCGTTGCTGGTGACACGTAGCGAACGCGGCATGACTTTATTGCGCGAAGGTTTTGCACCCTTGCATTTACCAACACGCGCACGTGAAGTGTATGACGTCACCGGTGCGGGAGACACAGTCATTGCAGTACTCGCAGCGAGTTTAGGTGCGGGTGAATCATTAGAAAGAGCTGCTTTTCTTGCTAACACAGCAGGTGGTTTGGTCGTAGAAAAGTTAGGCGCTGTTACCGTTTCTGTCACAGAACTTCGCGAAGCGTTGAAACCACAGCAACAAGATATACAAACAGGCGTCTTAAGCGAAGCGGGTCTGATGCGTGCACTACAAAATGCACGAACGCTGGATGAAACGATTGTGATGACCAATGGTTGTTTTGATATTTTACATGCAGGGCATGTGCAATATTTAGAAGAAGCCAAAAAATTAGGTCAGCGTTTAATTGTAGCGGTGAATGATGATGAATCTGTACGTCGACTCAAAGGTAATGCCAGGCCCATCATTCCTCTGCAAGAACGCATGGCAGTCCTTGCCGGATTGCGATGCGTTGATTGGGTAGTGAGTTTTTCTGAAGATACCCCAGAGCGTTTAATTAAACAGGTGCAGCCCGATATATTAGTCAAAGGCGAAGATTATCGCGTAGAACAAATTGCAGGCGCCGATCATGTTTTAGCAGCAGGAGGAAAAGTGCATCTATTGTCTTTCAAACCAGGATGTTCGACCTCTGATGTCATTAAAAAAATTCTGACATCTGTCTGATATGGATCTGCTCAAAAAAACCAGACACGCGTTCACCCAACACCTCTGGCACTGTTATAAAAAAACAGTACCTGCCATTCAAACCATCGAAAAATCCCTACAAAAACAGGGTATAAACGTTGTGTTGGATCACTTTGCTATCATCGATCTGCCCAGTCCTCATTCCGGTATTCCTTACCTCTCTCAACTATTTTCTGCACTAGGCTATAGCGTGCAGGGTTTAGATTATCTGCCTGAAAAACAAAATGATTTTTTATGGCTGGTAGAAAGCGATGCGGTAGGACAGCTAGCCAAAGACACATTGCCTCAAGTAGTCGTTGCTGATTTCAGATTGCATGAGTTGCCTTTAGCCGTTAAAAAAATCATTGATAAATACATCCATCAAATTCCAGCTTCTTCCTTGCAAACTATTCAACACCTAAGCGGCAAAACTTATTTGGGAGATAAAGCATCAGCAGAACAATTATTGTCTCTGCTTATCCAGTGTTTTTCTAAGCGCGCCTGGTCACTGCCAACGATAGCTGATTTTAAAACGGTACAAGCATTTAATGAATTGTTAGCATGGGTGTTGCTGTTTGGCGCGATCCCAAATCACTTTACGATAGCCGCGCATTTGCTGAACGGATTTGATTCGATGGTTTCTTTTATGCAATTTATAGAAACTGATTTAGGTTTAGAACTCAATACAGAAGGTGGCATAATTAAAGGTAATGCGGCGGTGGGTATTGAACAAGGATCGACGGTCGGCGTGCCGATGAAAATACAATTAGCAGACGGCGACTTGGCATTACCCGGGCCTTTTATTGAATTTGTGTGGCGTTATCCACTGGATAAAAATAAAGCACCCTTGTATTGGCAAGATTATTACTCGGGTTTTATAGCGCAAAATGCGAATAAGGTGATTGAGTCGGTATATGGGTAGTGAGTTGCGTAGTTTTTTTTAATGAAGGATTACTGTGGCAACCCCGCTATACATACTTTTTCATCTTCCAAATAAACCTGCACGGTCGTCGCTTTTATCTCAGGTAAACTCTCACTCAAACGATAATGACCCGCAATAGAAACTAACTCTGCTTCTAATTTATGGCAGAAAATACGCGCTGTTTGATCGCCGCCGACTCCCGCCAAAGCACGTCCTCGCAAACTACCGTACACATGAATAGAGCCATCAGCTAATAGTTCGGCGCCTGCACTGACAGGTGCTAATACCACCAGATCACCCTGACGTGCATACACCTGCTGTCCCGAACGAATCGGTTTGGTGATGAATAGTGTTGAGGACGCAGGAGCCGTCTTAGTTGGAGCTGGCCTTGCTTTACTGGACTGATTGGATAAGATGGCAAGACCTGCTGCTTGAGCGGCGTGATTGAGTTTTTCAGTGCCGTGTCTAACGCCTACTGGAATGAGACCATGTTCACGCAATTGGTGTTGCAGTGTGTCAAAATCAACCTCATGCTCTTGATTTGCTATTCTTTGCAAATCAATGACCAGAGGCATGTTTTTAAATAAATTAGGCGTTTTTTCTGCGTGATAACGTAATTGCGCGCTAAAGGCATTGATATCCGAATTAAATAAATGCAGAACCGTGAGGGTAAACAAACTACCCTTGAATTCAAACGGCGCGTTATTTTTAGAAGAAGGTTGCATGGTCTGTAAGATTTCCCCGTACTAGTCCGTCATTATCGCTCTAATTATTCGTTGAGCACAAGAAAGGTAAATCTATGCCACAAAAATTCTGGGTTAAAAGCTATCCATTAGGTGTGCCAGCAGACATCGATACAAATGCGTATGTGTCGCTCGTAGATCTTTTTGAAGAAACAGCCACGCGATTTGCCCAACAAACAGCCGTCAGCAATTTTGGCAGTCAGCTCACGTATGCAGCGTTAAACAGCTTAAGCCGTGACTTTGCAGCCTGGTTACAACAAAAAAGCGGCTTAAAAAAGGGTGATCGTATCGCCATCATGTTACCGAACACCTTGCAATATTATGTTGCGATGATCGGCGCTTTACGTGCAGGCTTGGTTGTCGTGAACGTCAATCCCCTTTATACACCCGCTGAATTGGCACATCAGCTCAGTGATGCAGAAGTGACCACTATTTTGGTGATGGCTAATTTCGCACATACCTTAGAAACAGCTTTGCCTGATACCCCTATTCAACAAGTGATCGTGACAGAAATTGGCGATTTATTTAGCTTTCCAAAATCGTTTATTTTCAATGTAATTTCGAGCCATGTTAAAAAAGGCGTGCCCGCCTGGCATATTCCACAAGCGATCAGATTTAAAAAAATAGTGTCTGATGGCAAACGATTACCCTTGCAACCGGTTACGCTGAATCATGCAAACATGGCTTTTTTACAATACACAGGTGGCACAACCGGTGTTGCAAAAGGTGCGATATTGACACATGGCAATATTGTGGCGAATGTCCAGCAAGCAGCAGCGTGGATTAAAAGCAGTGGTTTGGAAGAGGGCAAAGAAATCGTGCTGGTGCCCCTACCGCTCTACCATATTTTTTCACTCATAGGCAGCGCAGCGGTACTGATCACAAACCCACGTGATATACCGAGCTTAATGCGCACATTGGCGAAAACACCTTATACGGTATTGGTTGGCATTAACACGCTTTTTAACGCACTGTTGCAGCAAACGCGTTTTACGCAATTACCATTTTCGCGTTTAAAATTAGTGGTCACAGGGGGCATGCCATTACAAAAAAAAGTGGCGGAAAAATGGTGTCAGATAACGGGCCTGTCCATTTTGGAAGGTTATGGTTTGACGGAAGCCAGCCCTATGGTGGCGGTTAATCCCACCAACAAAACGACTTTTACCGGGAGCATTGGATTGCCGATTCCATCAACTGATGTGGTGTTACGCGATGATAACAATCAAGATGTGTTGATAGGAGAATTTGGAGAACTCTGTGTGAAAGGCCCGCAGGTGATGCTTGGGTTTTGGCGTTCTGAAAAAGAAACACAGCAGGCATTTACATCCGATGGGTGGTTAAAAACAGGTGACATTGCGCGCTTTGATGCGGATGGATTTTTATATATTGTTGATCGCAAAAAAGACATGATTTCAGTCTCTGGTTTTAAAGTGTATCCCAATGAAGTAGAAACGGTGCTCGTCATGCATCCTGGTATTAAAGAAGCAGCAGTAGTTGGTGTGCCCAGCGAAGCAACGGGTGAGGCGGTGAAAGCCTTTGTGGTGCGTTCTGATTCGCATTTAACAGCGAGTGATGTGACCTCTTTTTGTAAAAAGCAATTAACGGGCTATAAAGTGCCACATCAAGTAGCATTTGTGGATGAGCTGCCAAAATCCAGCGTGGGTAAAGTTTTGCGGCGGCAATTGCAAACACTCCGCTAGGCCGTAGGGGGGGCACCTTCTGCGTCATTTGCGTTAACTCTTTTATGTTTCAATCATCGACTCTATGAAAAAACCAGGCCAACTGATTAGACTTTTTTACATCAACTACGTGATGGCACGGCGTGGCATTGATCGTGTGGTGCTGTCTGCACCTTTGTTTTCAGGAGTTCGCTTTCTTTCCTCGTTAAACCCATGGAATTGGCGTCGCACTAAAAATAAAACACCGGGCGAATCTGTCCGTTTAGCACTGGAAGACCTAGGCCCTATTTTTGTGAAGTTTGGCCAAATGCTTTCTACGCGTCAGGATTTATTATCAGAAGACATGATTGCTGAGCTAGAGAGATTGCAAGATCGTGTCCCTCCATTTCCCTCACATAAAGCACAAGAGATCGTAGAAAAAGCACTCAAACGCCCCATTGCTGAACTGTTTGCTGAGTTTTCATTGGAACCTATGGCGTCAGCTTCCATCGCGCAAGTACATGCAGCAACTTTGCATGATGGTCGACAAGTGGTGGTGAAGATAAGAAGACCGGGCATTGAAAAAATCATCAGTCGCGATTTAGGACTCATGTATTTTGTAGCCGGTTGTGCCGAGCGTTTTTGGTCGCACGGACGTCGTTTGCATTTGCGTGATCTGGTCAGAGAATTTGAACACACGATTATTGATGAGTTAGATTTTTTGCATGAAGCCTCTAACGCATCACAACTGCGACGTAACTTTAAAGGATCTGCATTATTGCATGTGCCCGAAGTGCATTGGGAATATACGACGAATAATGTTTTTGTGATGGAGCGTATTTTTGGTGTGCAGATTTCAGATGTGTCTGCATTAAAAGCAGCGGGTGTGAATTTAAAAAAACTCTCAGAGCATGGTGTTGAGATTTTTTTTACACAGGTTTTTCGCGATAGTTTTTTTCATGCCGATATGCATCCAGGTAATATTTTTGTCTCCATCGATGACCCTGAAAATCCCCGCTATATGGCGGTTGATTTTGGCATCATGGGTTCGTTGGGCCCATTGGATCAGCATTACTTGGCAGAAAATTTACTGGCATTTTTTAAGCGTGATTATCGCCGTGTTGCGATTCTGCATGTGGAGTCAGGTTGGATTCCTGCAGGCACGCGGGTTGAAGAATTTGAATCTGCTATACGCTCCGTGTGCGAACCGATTTTTGAAAAGCCATTGCGTGATATTTCTTTTGCGCAACTCTTGCTGCGTTTATTTCAGACAGCAGGACGATTTAATATGGAAATACAGCCGCAGCTTTTTTTATTGCAGAAGACGCTATTACATATTGAGGGTCTAGGACGCAGGTTGTATCCCGATTTAGATTTGTGGGTGACGGCAAAGCCTTTTTTAGAACGCTGGATGCGTCGTCGATATAGCCCAAGAACTTTATTAAAAAAGTGGTTTCGTCAGGCGCCTTACGTAGCAGATAAACTTATGACACTGCCCGGCTTATGGCAGGATGTGTTGCTGCAGCAAAAAAATACACAAGCGATGCTTGCGGCAGAATCCACAAAATTTGCGCGACGAAAGAAGGGTCTGGCGGTTAAGTATTTTTTATTAGGGGTGAGTGTTATGTTGTTGATTGTGGCAGGGCTCGTGTTTTTGTAACCCTCAAGGGATACGATGAAAACTGCTCGCCTTTCAAGACACGGGTTTCTGTTACAGCAATTCCCGCTGCAAAACACTTTCTCCTTGTTCTGTTTCCCCAGCAATGGATAGGGGGGAGTTCTAAAAAATTGTTTCCTAGATTCGTACTTATTGACTGGACGAAGAGGAGCAATGAGAGGCTGTCAGGGGGGAGAGATGCAGTTCTTTCCCCTGACCGGCTGAATTCTCCCGGCTGGGACAAGTGCGAATTT
>JBIIEG010000032.1:0-8309 GCA_044237955.1 Gammaproteobacteria bacterium | reverse complement strand
GTGAGCCATCACCATAAATAGTGATGTTTTCGCCTCGTAGCGCCTGAACAATAAAATTGCTCACCACTCGACCATCATTAGGATGCATACGTGGTCCATATGCATTGAAAATGCGCACTACCTTAATTTCCAGTTCGTGTTGTCGCCAATAGTCGAAAAACAGCGTTTCTGCGCATCGTTTACCTTCATCGTAACAAGAACGGATACCGGTGGGGTTCACTCGCCCCCAATAGCTTTCCTGCTGCGGATGAACCTCTGGATCACCATACACTTCGCTTGTAGATGCTTGAAATATTCTGGCCTTGGTGCGTTTAGCTAAACCGAGCATATTGATAGCGCCATGCACGCTGGTCTTTGTCGTTTGCACAGGGTCCCGTTGGTAGTGGATGGGTGATGCAGGACAAGCCAAGTTGTAAATCTCATCAACCTCGACATAAAGCGGAAAAGTGACGTCATGACGCATTAATTCGAAGTTTGGGTTATCGAGGAGATGTGCAACGTTATCTTTCGTACCGCTGTAGAAATTATCCACGCAAAGAACATCACAACCGTCGTCGAGTAGACGTTTACAAAGATGAGAGCCTAAAAAGCCCGCGCCACCCGTAACTAAAACTCTTTTTCTGTTAGAAACACGCATCTTGTATCCTTAGTATAATAAAAATAAAATAGTCATTTTAAGCTCATAATTAGCATAGACTGTACTTTATCAAACCATTGCAATGGTTTGTATTTTCAATAATTTCAATGTGGTCGTTAAGCTATTTTCAATACAGTATTCTGTCGCAGGCAAGATGTCAACAAACTGGTTGACCGATAATAAAGAAGAAAGCCCATCAACAAAAACATGTGCAGCCCCACTCAAAACAACCCAATGCTCGCAAGCATTCGCTTCTGTTACAGCTGATAATGAGCCTGATGATTTAAGAGTGACTTGTTCCACAACAAACCCTTGCCCCTTACACACGATTTCATAATGGCCCCAAGGTTGATAAAGCACAGAGTGTGATTCTGCTTCTTTTCTTTTTTGGCTTTTTAATTGATCGACCAAACGTTTGACGTTTTGGGCGGAGGATTTATCAGCTACCAGGACTGCATCGGCCGTCTCTACCACAATTTGATTTTTCAACCCCACAACCGCTAACAGGCGTGATTCAGAACGCAGGTAACAGTTTTCGCTATCTAATGCCACCACATCGCCTAAAGAGACATTACCTTGTGTGTCGGGTGATTCTATTTTCGATACCGCAAGCCAGGAACCAACATCATCCCAGGAAGTTTGTAATGGTGCCATCACAGCAAGATGCGTTTTTTCCATAATCGCATAGTCGATGGAATAGCTGGGTCTAAATAAATCGATTCAGATTGATGGGTCTTTTGTGTCCAAGCCTGCTCACACACAGACAATACATCTGGCGCGTAGGTTTTTAATTCTGCCAAATAGCTAGATGGCTGATATAGAAAGATACCACTATTCCAGTAGTACGTTTTTTGCTGACAATAGGCTTCTGCCGTTGCGCGATCAGGTTTTTCTACAAACCGTTTAATGGCGAGAATTTTTTCATGCGATTTGGCATCATCGACCTCAATATAACCATACCCTGTTTCTGGATAATCTGGTTTAACGCCAAACGTCACCAGTTTGTTATCTATGTGAGGAATAATCTCTTGTAGTTGATGAGCAAATGCTGATGAATTGCCAATCAGGTGATCTGCTGGTAAGGCAAGCAGTAAGGCATGATGAAGCTCTACAGCGCGAAAGGCGGCCAGCGCTAATGCAGGTGCGGTATTCCTGCCTGTAGGTTCGAGGATCAAATCAAAGGTCAGTGAATAAGTTTCCTGCAGGGCTTCCATCTGTTCTTTGACCAAAAACTGGTACTGCTGGCTGCAGACAACGATGAGATGATGGACGGTGGGTATTTGCAGAGCGCGTGCGACGGTGGCCTGCAATAAACTCTGCTCGCCTATCAGGCTCAATAACTGTTTAGGATAAAGGTCACGGGAAAGTGGCCAGAGGCGGCTACCAACGCCACCTGCAAGTATGACAGGAAGTAACATGAATCAGTTCCTTGCCACAGCGCTTTTTCCTTCTTTTAGAAAAGAAATCGCAGAGGGCGTAGTTTTTTTGAGTGCTTCTTGAATGAAAGCGGCTATTTTTTGGATATCTGTTTCTGTCATATAGGGATGAAATGGCAGACTGAGCACTTCTTTAGCAGCTTTATCAGAACAGGGGAAAATAGCATGTGAGCTGCCGTTGAGACCTGAGATCAAAGGCTGTCGGTTTATCGGCAAGGGGTAATGAATCGCGGTAGGTATCTCATGTGCTTCTAGGAAAGCTGCCACGGCATCACGGTCTTCTATCTGCAGGGTGTATTGTGCATACACAGAGGTGTTATGCGGTTCTATCTGTGGAGTGACCACAAATTTATTTAAAAGGGCATCATATTGTTGAGCAACGAGAGCACGACGTTGCAACTCATCAGGAAATATATCGAACTTGGCGAGTAAAATAGCAGCCTGCAAAGTATCCAGGCGACCATTGATGCCTAAACAGATATGGTGATAGCGCTTGTCCTGGCCATGGTTTCGTATCTGTATCATTTTGGTGGCTAGTTCATCATCGTTGGTAAAGCAGGCTCCACCATCTCCATAACCACCCAAAGGCTTAGAAGGAAAAAAGCTAGTACAGCCTATGGTGCCTAATCCACACGATCGTTTGCTTTTGTAAGTAGCACCGAAGCTTTGTGCGGCGTCTTCTACAACATGTAGCCCATGTTTTTTTGCAATGGCATTGATCGTATCGTAATCGGCACATTGGCCATATAAATTAACGGGGAGAATGGCCTTGGTCTTAGGAGTAATAGCTTGTTCGATTAAGGTGGCGTCTATATTGTAGGTCTGTGGATTGATGTCGACGAATACAGGTTTGGCGCCTAGCATTTTGATCATGCTGGCGGTCGCAATAAAGCTGAAGGGAGTAGTAATGACTTCATCGCCCGGGCCTATTCCTAATGCCATGAGAGAAATCAGGAGAGCATCTGTGCCACTGGAAAGTGCGATACAGTGTTTAACGCCCACATAATCTGCCAAACGAGATTCCAGTTCTTTTACCTCGGGCCCCATGATGAACTGACCATGCTCAAATACCTTCTTCATGCGGCGATCAACTTCACTCTGTATACGACTGTACTGCGCTTTCAAATCAATAAATTGCATATTATACTCTGCCCCTTAAAAGTAGTTTTCGTTTTAGTGCACGCGCTGGCCTGTAAACCTTTCTCCTTCATGGAAAAGGCACCCTCTCCTTTCGTGCCGCCATGTTACAATGGCTCCCCTCAAAACTCAACCGACATCCCCAATGGAAAATATCATCTTATTACTGTTAGCCCCCGACACAAAAACATGGGTTAACCATCTGCTCTACCTCGCCGCAAAACACCAATGCACCATTGAAGAAAGTCGATTCATGCTCCTGGGGACAGAATGGGGTGGGATGATGCGTATCGGTGGCAACTGGAATACCCTCAACAAAATAGAAGACGCCCTCGTGGCCTTAAAGACAGAACAACCCCAGCTATGGCTTGAGTTTAAACGCAGCACACCCCTGAAGCTCACGAGTGATCACCTGCCCTACCTGGTACAGATTGTCGGTGCCAATAAGCCTACTTTTCTCAATGAGGTCGCTCATTTTTTTATCGAACAAGACATACAACTGATCGATATGCAAACCGATGGCTTTAAAAGCAGTTATTCAGAAACCAAGTTATTAACTCTCTTGATGCGTGTGCAGGTACCAACCACCATCAATATCGCCGATCTGCGTGAACGCTTTATGTTGTTGTGTGAAGAAGTAAATGCAGACGGTATTCTAGAACCGGAGAAAAGCATCAAATGAACACACAATTAGCCACCCTGCATCAACCAGTCAGCAATTTAACCTTTGCGACTACTGAAAACCCCAATGCTTCTTTCGCCGATTTTCAGGGCAACATTGTGGTGCTATATTTTTACCCCAAAGACAACACGCCGGGCTGCACCCTAGAAGCACAAGATTTCAGAGACTTCTACTCATCTTTTAAAGCAGCAGATGTGCATATTTTAGGCGTATCGCGAGATAGCTTGAAGTCACACCATCACTTTAAAGAAGGCTGCGCGCTGCCCTTCCCCCTGATCAGCGATGAAACCCAAGCCCTGTGCCAATATTTTGACGTACTCAAAGAAAAAAACATGTATGGCAAAAAGGTGATCAGCGTAGAAAGAAGTACTTTTTTAATTGATCGCAAAGGTGTTTTACGTGAAGAATGGCGGGGTGTGAAAGTGCCAGGACATGCGCAAGCGGTTTTGGAAGCGGCGCAGAAACAAAAGGCGTGAGCATCGCTGGGAGCGCAGCCCGCCCGCAATTAAAAACGGGTGCGCTGCCTGCTACCCCAGAACTACCTCAAAGCCTCCAGCGCTTCTTGCAACGACTCCACACCCACCACTTCCATACCAGAAATAGCCAACTTTTTGGCCACATTCGCTTTGGGAACAATAGCGCGTTTAAAGCCATGCTTGGCAGCTTCTCGTAAACGCTCCTGCCCGCTTTGAACGGGTCGAATTTCACCTGCCAGACCCACTTCTCCAAATACAACTGTGTCGGCTGCCAACGGACGATTTTTAAGACTGGAAAGTACTGAGAGTAATTGCGGCAAGTCGGCTGCGGTTTCTGTGACACGCACACCGCCTACCACATTCAAAAATACATCTTGATCGTAGGTAATCACGCCACCATGGCGCTGTAAGACAGCCAATAGCATGGAAAGACGATTTTGTTCCAGACCAACTGTCACGCGTCGTGGGTTGCCGTAATGATTTTCATTGACCAATGCTTGTACTTCCACCAATAAAGGACGAGTACCTTCCCAAGTGACCATGACCACACTGCCAGAAATGGGTGAATTGTAACGCGATAAAAATATAGAAGAAGGATTACTTACCTGACGTAACCCATTGTGAGTCATCGCAAAAATACCCAATTCATTCACAGCGCCGAAGCGATTTTTAACAGCGCGGATCATGCGGAAGCGCTCGTCATTTTGGCCTTCGAAATACAAGACGGTATCTACCATATGTTCCAACACGCGAGGCCCTGCCAAGGTGCCTTCTTTGGTGACATGCCCTACTAAAAAAACAGCCGCCCCTGTTTGTTTGGCATAACGCACCCACTCTGCTGCACTTTCGCGTACCTGACTGACACTCCCTGGCGCTGAAGATAACAATTCGCTATAGAGTGTTTGTACCGAATCCACCACGATCACTTGGGGAGATTGTGTTTGTGCGATCGCCAGCATGCGCTCGACATTGGTCTCGGCCAAGAGGTTAAGATGGCCTTGTTCCAGCTCTAAACGCTGAGCGCGTAGTTTGACCTGTTGTAGGGATTCTTCTCCCGTAATATAAAGCGTGGGATAAGCCGTACTTAAGTGACATAAGGTTTGCAGCAAGAGCGTGGATTTACCGATACCTGGGTCGCCACCAATCAAGACAACTGAACCCGTGACTAACCCGCCGCCCAGTACACGGTCTAATTCTTCCAAACCAGTTTGCAGGCGTGATTCTGCCTGTACCGGCACTTTATGCAGCTTAACAACGGCGGAAGGTTCGGCGCCTGCATAACCGCCCGATCGTGTTTGCATCGCAGGACGTTTACTCGTGCTGACGATTTCTTCCACCAGACTATTCCAGCTATGGCAATCGGCGCACTGCCCTACCCACTTGGGCGATTGCGAGCCACATTGTTCGCAAACATAGATTTGACGGGTTTTAACTGTACTGGGGTTCATTGTACTGTGTGACTAGTTAGGTGGTTTCGATTAAACTCAATAAGGTTGTCATTCCCGCGAATGCGGGAATGACAACGTTCGCACATTACTCTCAAAACAAGGACACTCAATGACTACTCTCATCAAAAAAGCCGTTTTTCCCGTAGCGGGTTTAGGCACGCGCTTTTTACCTGCGACCAAAGCGAATCCCAAAGAAATGCTACCGATTGTAGACAAACCTTTGATTCAATATGCTGTTGAAGAAGCTGTGAAAGCAGGCATCACACAACTTATTTTTGTGACAAGCTCGAGCAAACGCGCTATCGAAGATCATTTTGATTCTAACTATGAACTGGAAGCAAAGCTCGAGCAACTCGGTCGCCATGACCTACTCAGCATCGTTCAAAACATTATCCCATCTGGCGTTTCCTGCGTGTATGTACGACAAGCCAAACCATTAGGGTTGGGACATGCTGTACTGTGTGCCAAAGACTTAGTGGGCAATGAATCTTTTGCAGTACTGCTTGCCGATGATTTAATTGAAGAGGGTAGCGATGGTTGCTTAAAAGAGATGTTATCACGACACTTCGAAAAGACGCACCCCTCAAGCATTATCGCTGTAGAACACATACAACCCGAATAATCTAAAAAATACGGAATTGTCGCAATCGACTCTCAAGATAAATCTACTGGACGCATCAGCAAGATTGTAGAAAAACCCTCTCCCGACAAAGCGCCTTCTGATTTGGCTGTCGTAGGACGCTATATTTTAACGCCACGTATTTTTCATATGCTGGAGCAAACAGCCCTTGATACACATGGCGAAATTCAGTTAACAGATGCTATCTCACGATTGCTCGAAGAAGAGTCTGCTTATATCTATAAGCTACAGGGAACGCGCTATGACTGTGGCAGTAAATTAGGTTATTTGCAGGCAACTGTACATCAAGCGCTGAAACATCCTAATCTCGCTAAAGAATTTAAAGCTTACTTACAAAGCTTATTTGAAAAAGAAATCTCTGCATGAAACCATTTTTATCTCAACTCCATCCTACCCCATCACCTGACCAACCTGCCCTTTGGTTTATTTTTAAAGCAGAAGAATTACTGCTGTATAAAGCACCTGATATACCCATTCAACTTGAAGAGACTGGTTTTGTATCTTCAAGTTCGAATACAAAACCAGGGGGTTTTTTAAGGGGGAAAAGTCTTGTTTCCCCCTTAAATTCAACAGGTTATAACACTCGCCACCCAAATAAATCCCGCACTTTTTTGCGGGACAATGCCTTAACAGAAACCAGTGTCTTGAAAGGCGAGCGGTATATAAACACCATCCCAGAATTAACAGACATATCAATTCTACAGCTTGATATAACACAACAACATTATCTGGGTCTGTATGGTGTAACACCTTGTTATGTAGCAGAAGTTGTAGACACACAATCGCCACCAGACGGCATGCTGTTTCAACCACTGCGTGCACCTTATCATTTAGTTCATGATGAAGATTTATTTCTGATTGCCTGTCGTGCCAAACAAATTCTCGCGTGGAATAAAACCACACAATTTTGCGGGCACTGTGGATACAAAACACAGCACAGTGAAAAAGAACGCGCTAAAACTTGCACACATTGCCCTGCATTATTTTATCCACAGGTAGCCCCTGTTGTACTTGCACTCGTGTGGAGAAAAAATGAAATTCTATTGGCCAGATCCCCGCACTTTCAAAAAGGTATTTATAGTTTACTGGCAGGTTTTGTAGAGCCTGGAGAAACACTGGAACAAGCAGCAGCAAGAGAAGTAAAAGAAGAAGTGGGTGTGAGCATTAAAAACTTGACCTATTTTGGTTCGCAACCTTGGCCTTTTCCCAGCAATTTGATGATTGGCTTTATGGCCGAATACGATCTGGGCGAGATGGTTTTGGACCCTATAGAAATCGAAGATGCACAGTGGTTCCCTATTGATGCACTCCCACCCTTACCTAGCCCTATTAGTTTGTCACGACGGATGATTGATGTGTTTTTGAAAAGTCTTAAATAATTAAGTTGCTCCAAACTGCCGCCCTACTTTCTCGCAGCGTTTTTTAATTAACGACGCAACTTCAATAGCCGTTGTTTTTTTCAGCCAGGTTTTCGCATATTCAAAAGACATCTGCCCTTGATCATATTGCAACTGACCGACGAGATCGTATTCTAAATATACATTTAGCACTCTAGACATAGGCTATTTCTCTTTCACAATACGAGGTGAAGATAAGGCCATTTGTATACCCAACGTATGCAAAATGGTCAGGACTTTACCCAACTGGCATGTGGATTTACCTTTTTCCAAGTCGACAATAAAGCGCACACCTATGCCCGAAGCTAAGGACAGATACTGTTGACTAATCCCCGCATTTTTTCGGGTTTCTCGTATGAATTGACCCATTGTCTCAGGTGTATATTGCATTGCTACCTCTTTGATAAATTTCCCGATCGGGAATATTAAGGCATTGTGTGGACAAAATCAAGAAAT
>JBIIEG010000031.1:0-8313 GCA_044237955.1 Gammaproteobacteria bacterium | reverse complement strand
CATATAATGAATCCCTTCGATTTTTAAACCAGGAAACCTCTGTCGCACGTCAGCGGGAAAATCACTGCCTTCATCCAGTCTTTGTACAAAAACAGCACCTTCACGACGCAATGCTTTTTCATCAATCCAAGGATTCATGGCGCTATCCCAACCCAAGTGTGCCTGTGGTTTGTCGAGTGAATAACGCGTCACATTGGAAGCCAGTACGCGATCTCCCATCACATAAGGTAACGCTTGTTTGTAATGCACATGCCATATATTTGTGATGTCTGTGGCAAATGCACGTGCAGGAAAATTACCACTACCCGTATTGCCGGGTTTTAACATCGCCCAAGTATATGCCCCGATAAATGCAGCAAACACGATCAACACAGCCGCGATGAATCGATAAAAACGTGCACGTGTGATGATGGGTTGTGTGTAATGCACCAATAACAAACCCCAACAACTTAATAACGGTGTGCCCCATAAAGTATGTAGCTGCCAGCCTGCTAATAATGCGAGCAATACCGTAATTAGATAAGGCCCTACGCCAACCACCCAAAGAAATTGTCGATTAAATAAAACATCGTTATATGTGAGTGTGGGGGAGTCATCTATCTGCTCATACGTGTTTTTTTTACCCCACAAGGCAAACAGAAATAAACCCACCGCACCTAAAAATGCCATTAACTGCATAAAACCAAAATTCAATCCTGGCTGAATATAATGCCAAAAAGTAGTTTGCGTATTATCGTTCACGCGCCTTAAAGCATAATGAATAGGAATGAAATCATGCTGGAATAACCAAATAATGTGCGGCGTAATCATCACAATAAACAGCAGTATGCCCGCGTAAAATCCTGATTTTTTAAAACTCTCTCGTGCTTTAGGATGCCAAATCAAAAAAATGCACATGGCGAGAAATAAAATGGTTGAATAGTATTTCGTCATCATCGCCAATCCGGCGATTAAACCAACACCCAACCAATCCCAACGACGTTGTGATGTGATGGCTTTATAAAAAAACAACACCAACAGCGGCCATAACCCCAACTCTAATACATTGTCATTAAAAGCCACTGCAGCCAGTGTGTAATATTGCACTGCTTCTAACATCAACACCGCGACGACTGCTTGTAGCGGCATTAACATTTTTCGCCCCAAACGCCATACTGACCAAAATGCCAGTGCTACGAATACTTGACTGAAAAAATAGATAAAAATATCTGAGTTGCCGACTAACGCTACGGCCAGACGCGTTAACCAGGCATTGAGCCAAGGATTTCTATCATAGCCCCATGCGAGTGTTTGTCCCCACACCGCACCTTCTGATGCGTCCATCGGCAAAGCATGACGCGTCCAGTTAGGGATGAGTGTCCACACCAATACATGTAACGTAATAAAAAACCACAGCCAACGTTGAGCAAGCATAGTTGTAGACGTTGTTTTTTTCATTTTTAAGCAATCTTCAAAAGTGTAAAAAGCCAACCCCTTGCCCCTCATCCGTCTGCCACAAAACCAGTGGTATCCACCTTCTCCCATTCGCAAAAAAAACGCTCCGGGAGAAGGGGTTTTGCAAGTTGTTTAATGAGGAGGAAGTATCCCTATCAATAGCTTAACCACCTCACCACTTTTTTCACTCCGATGATAAGGAAATTGTATCGCTGGCAATACAATCAATTGCGGATATTTTTCCAGGAGTGCACGTGGAAATTGTTCTGTATTTCGCGTGCCATAATAATTATCTTGCACAAATATCGCACCATTTTTTTTCATTATGTTGGCTTGAGTGTCGGTATTGGGTGAGGCTTCTTCGTCTACAAAAACGATGGGTTTGTCACCCGCATAAAATCCGATATAACCTGCCGTATATCGACTGCCTACTACAATCGGTAAAGGACGATCATAACGCGCATGCCAAAGTTGCATTACGTAATTAGCCATCGGTTTCGCTGGGTAATCTGCAGACCCTTTGCCCGCCTGCCAATAACATGAAATCAATATATTACCCGCTAAACTAATGCATATCGCAAACAACACGCCGATCATAAAACGCAAAATCGCCGCAGGATTTGTTTGAGGCTTTAAATAATTTACCAATAACAATCCCCAAAAAACAATAAAGGGCACGCCCCACTCCCAATACAATTGCCAGCCTAATGCGGTTGCTGAAACCAGTACCGCCATCAGGGGGAACATGCCAACGCACCACAAATAACGCGTGGTTGTTTTTTCGCGATCTGATGCGTGGGTGAGCCTGGGATTTGTGAGTGCAAACAGCGCTAAGCAACCGATAAAATTAAATGCCGTTTGTTGTATGAATTCACCGATATAACCAAGATAGGCAAGATTGTTTTCTGCTAGCGCTGTTCTGGATGAAATATACGTCAATGCCACAAAATCATGTTGGTATAGCCAGATAAAATTAGGCAAAACAGGGAGTAAAAATGCAATAGCGCCGAGGTAAAGGCCGGATTGATAAAATGATCGTCGTGCTTCTTTTTCAGTGAGCAGATATAAAAATAAACCAAACATAAAAATGACGGTTGAATATTTAACCATCATGGCTAATCCCAAGGTAAAACCGGTGATAAGCCAATATTTCAAATACTGTTTTTTGCAAGCGAGATAAAATGTATAACCCGCCAGTCCCCATAAACCAACAAGTGGAAAATTATCGTTATTAGTTTGCGCATACACTGAAAAATACAAACAGGCTTCATAGATGAGTACAGCAATTAACGCACGATAAGGACTGAATAATAAATTGCCTAACTTCCAGATAGACCAAAACCCCAAGCCGATCATCAACTGTTGTACAAAATAGTAACCGATGGCGTTGTTATCAATATTCAGCAACAAAGCGAAATGCGGTATCCAACCGGCGAGATAGGGATTTTTATCGTAACCCCAGGCTAAATATTGTCCCCAGACAAAAGACTCAATGGCATCGGCAGATACTGTGTGGCGAATCAAAACGGGTGAAATGCTCCAGACCAGGATATGCAAAATCAGCGTGGCGTAAAATAACGTGCGTGCGGAGATAGTGGTGTTATTAGTGGCAGATGGAGCCATGAGCTTTCTCAGATTATGGAAGATAGGTGAAGTGTCGGGAGAGTTGCTCATTCAGTAATGAGAAATTTATAAAATCAGGTTAGTATACCAAGCATGTCCATCTACCAGACCACCACAGCTGACTGGCGCGCCCTAATACAACTTAACAAGCGCCGCACCCTTTTCATCATCGCAAGCTTTGTGCTGATCTACATGCTCATCGGTTTGTTGGTAGACATCTACCTCGCCTCAGCATATTACCCACAAGCTTCTTTATCGCAACTGTTTTTTGCGCTACTTACCTTCACTCTGCTGCCCAAAGCCACACTCGTGACAGTAGCGATTGCCCTGATTTCGCTATTGATCACATTTAGCTTTCACGACAAGCTCATGTTGCTCGGTATTGAGTATCGCGAAATCACACCCACCACCGCAAAAACGCTACCAGACACTCAGTTATACAACGTAGTGAATTAAAAGCCGTGATGGCGCATGAGCTATCACACATCCGCCACATGGATATTAAGCTCACCTTGATGGCATCCGTCTTAAGCAACCTCACATTGATTTTTATCGATATGCTGTTCTATAGCGCGATGTTTGGTCGTCGTGGTGATGGTCGTTCACGCAATCAGTTGTTGATGGTCATTATGATATTACGTTGGGTATTACCCTTAGCAACTGTGTTATTGATGCTGTATTTAAGCCGCACGCGCGAATATATGGCGGATGCAGGTTGCGTAGAATTAACCCGTGAAAACGAACCACTGGCACGTGCGTTGCTAAAAATCCAAGGCGACTATCAGCAACATACAGATACCTACAGCGCAGAATTACAAAGCACTGCGCATGAATCTATTCGCAGACAAGCTTATATTTTTGATCCCACACAAGCAGGCATTTCAGCTGCTGGTAGTACATCCGATCTATTCTCCACACACCCTAGCGTTGCAAAACGATTAGCAGCATTGGGATTGAAACAACAGCTGTGAAGCAAAAGAGTACACCATGACCACAAAAAAATTTATAGCGCGTGACTTATTTTTCTTAACGTTGTTTTTAGCACTGCTATTCGGCGCATTTTTGGGCACACGTCCATTGATGGTTCCCGACGAAGGCCGCTATGTTGAAATCCCACGTGAGATGGTTGAATCAGGCGATTATCTCACGCCGCACTTAAATTACATGAAATACTTCGAAAAACCCGCGCTGTTTTATTGGATGATCGCCGCGAGCATTAAACTATTTGGACTCAATGAATGGACACTGCGTGCTGTCGTCAGCATCATGAGTTTATTAGGATGCTTGATGGTCTATATCGCAGGTTTGCGACTCTATGATCGGCGCACAGGCATTTTATCTTGCTTAATACTGGCAACGTCTGCACTTTATTTCAGCATGACGCGTTTTATCATCACCGATATGCCCGTTACATTATGGATAACAGCGAGTTTATTGTTATTTATTTTAGGGACTCAAGAACCAGCGACATCTAAAAAACGCTATTATTTTTGGGGCATGTATGCGTGCGCAGCACTCGCTGTCATGACCAAAGGTCTGATCGGCATTGTTATACCCGGCATGATTATTTTTAGTTGGTTGTGCGTCACGCGCGAATGGAGGCAACTAAGAACTTACTGTTTACCAACGGGCATTTTATTATTTTTATTGATTGCAGCACCCTGGCATATCTTAGTACAACTGAAAAACCCTGAGTTTTTTCGATTTTATTTTATCGATCAACATTTTTTACGTTACCTCACAGATTACGCAGGACGACAACAAGCAGTTTGGTTTTTCCCTGCAGTTACCTTAGGTGGGTTATTTCCCTGGGCTTGTTTTTTGCTGGCTTTTCTAGCAACGCCTGTTAAAAAACAAAAAATCATTGCATGGGTAAAAAACATCTTTAATCATCGCGAAAATCAAATCACGGCGTTTTTTGTACTATGGACAGTGGTGTTGTTCGTATTTTTTAGCCTCTCTAAATCGCAATTACTCTCTTACGCATTACCGCTCATGCCACCTTTAGGCATCCTGATCGCACGTTATTTTTCATTGCATTGGGCAGAGGCATCTAACCGAACAATCCGTATTGGATTTTTGCTGGTAGGCATATTAGGGTTTATCGCGGGTGTCGGTGGCGTGATTGCACTGCAGATGAATGCCATACACTCGGTGCTTGCTTACGTGGGCATTGCAGTATTGTTTGTGGGTACCTTAAGCAGTAGTATTCTCTATCGATGTTGCGGCATTCAAGCAGGTATCATTACACTGATTCTCACAGCAGGCGCTTCTTTTATAGCAGGAGACGTTGCTTATCCTGAGATTGATACACGCTCACTCAAGTCGCTGGTCGCTATTTTAAAGCCACAATTAAAACCTGATACAGAAGTCGCGGTATACCATGAATACTATCAAGATTTACCGCCATACCTGGAACGACGTATCACCGTTGTAGCATACAAAGGCGAATTGGAATTTGGCATGCAGCATCAAGATACCAGTGCGTGGATGTTGCATGAAGAGACTTTCTGGCAACGCTGGCACAATCAACCTGGAATGTTTATGATAGCCAGCAAAGACGATTATGCTACGTTTTTGCAGCAAAAAGTCGCACCTTTATATCTTATTGACCAAAGCACACAAGACGTTCTACTCACTAATTCCCGATGAAACTGA
Organism: Gammaproteobacteria bacterium; assembly: GCA_044237955.1. GTDB lineage: Bacteria > Pseudomonadota > Gammaproteobacteria > JAURND01 > JAURND01 > JAURND01. The sequence goes on along the minus strand of JBIIEG010000031.1, from coordinate 2,598 downwards.
TTATCTTCCCCTGGTTACTGTTTGGTGTTTTGTTAAATGCTGCGGCACAGTTGTTGCTAAAAGCAGGATCAGCGCGCATCAGCGAGCTTGAGTTTAACTTGTCAAATACAATTCCCATGGGTTTACAGCTCATCACCAGCCCTTATATTATGATCGGCTTATTTTTTTATGCCATCAGTGTGGTTGTGTGGATTGCTGTATTATCACGTGTCGATGTGAGTATTGCTTATCCAATGTTGAGTATTGGTTATGTCGTGAATGCGATTGCGGCTTATTATTTATTTGGCGAAGCAATCACTGCAAGTCGTATGAGTGGGATTTTTTTGATATTGGTGGGTGTGTTTTTAGTGGCGAGGAGTTAAACCGTGAACCACGTTTATACATCACTGCTAAATCACTGGCACCCAACCAGAGACGAACCCACACATGTTGAAACGCTAGAGCTGGGTAATTTGCTTTTTTTTCCGCAGCTGGCTTTTGAACTACAGCAAAGTGAAACACGTTTTTTATCTCCTACCTTTGTTGATCCAAAAACAAAAAATATCAGCTACGATCCCAACACGGGACAGCTCAAAGGTGCCTGCGGTTCTCAAACAGAGCTAGCAGAAATCATGCATTTAGTAGCGCGTTTTTCACAACATGCACTTAACTTAATAACCACTGTTTTACCTAATTATAAAGACACCATAAAAATAGCACGCACAAGTTTCAGACCGGTAGAAGTGAGTGGTCGCAAAACGTCTTACCGCAAAGATGATAGTCGTTTGCATGTAGATGCTTTTCCCGCAAACCCTAATCAAGGATGCCGTATTTTAAGAGTATTCAGCAATATCAATCCCAACGGTCAAAATCGTGTATGGCGTGTGGGTGATTCTTTTGAAGCCGTTGCCCGTCACTTTTTACCCGCTGTTCCTCGATACTCTCCCACTATTGCTGGATTATTGCACTGGCTGAATATCACTAAAACACGACGAAGTGCATACGATCACATCATGCTGCAGTTACATGATCGTATGAAAAAAGATTTGCGCTATCAAAAAACAGCGCCGCAAGCAGAAGTACAATTTCCACCGGGTTCTACTTGGATAGTACAAACAGATCAGGTGTCACATGCAGCCATGCGTGGTCAGCATATGCTGGAACAAACTTTTTATTTATCGGTAGAAGCCATGCAAAACCCTGCGCAGTCTCCTCTGAAAATTTTAGAACGCTTAACAGGGCGCTCGTTGGTTTAAAACATGAGAATAGTTATGACAACATTCCTCCCTTTCTCTAAACCCGCCATCAGCGATGCTGCGATCGCCGAAGTCGTCGCTTGTTTAAAATCAGGCTGGATCACAACAGGCCCACGGGTACAACAATTTGAACAAGCATTAGGTGCTTACCTAAAAGCACCTGAGGTTGCCGCATTAAATTCTGCAACCGCTGCGATGCATGTGGCGCTCCTTGCGTTAAATTTACAGCCTGGCGATGAAGTCATCACCACACCACTCACCTTTGTCGCAACGCTCAACGTGATTGTACAAGCGGGTGCTAAACCAGTTTTGATAGATGTAGACCACACCTATAACATGGATATTTCCAAACTGGCACAAGCCATCACACCACACACGCGCGTCATTATGCCCGTACATTTCACCGGATTGCCGGTAGATCTTGATCCACTCTATGCGCTTGCAAAAAAACATAATTTACGCGTGATCGAAGATGCAGCTCAAGCGATTGGTACCTGTTATAAAGGCAAATTGCTCGGCAGTTTTGGAGATATGCAAACCTTCAGCTTTCATCCGAACAAAAATATAACGACAGGGGAGGGCGGATGTATTACATCAGGCGATGAAAAATTGATGCAGAAAATACGTCCGCTACGCTTTCATGGTATCGACCGCTCTGCTTGGGATCGCTATGGAAAAAAAGGCGATCAAGCCTATGACGTGGTAGCCCCTGGTTTTAAATACAATATGCTGGACATACAAGCAGCGATTGGCCTACATCAATTACCTGAATTAGAAGGGTTTATTGCAAAACGCACTCTGCTCGCTAAACGTTATTTATCACTGCTGGCTGATTGGCCAGAATTAACGCTGCCGCAATTGCCCGCTTACGCGCATCGTCACTCTTGGCATTTGTTTTGTATATTGATCAACCCAAAAGTCGCAAACATAACGCGTGATGCATTTATGCAAAAAATGAAGGAACTCGATATTGGTACGGGGTTGCATTACAATCCCGCGCATTTGTATCAGTTTTACAAAGATAAATTTGGATTTAAAGAAGGTGATTTTCCTGTAGCAGAAAATATTGGTTCGCATATTGTGAGTCTGCCACTATTCCCTGATCTGACTGAAGCTGACCAGGATCGCGTGATTGATGCGATGCGTCAGGTACTTGGGCGTTTTTAATGTTTTTTTCTCCTCTCCCTTTTTTGGGAGAGGGTAGGGAGAGGGGATTTTGTTAGTTTTTTAAATAGTAGCCAACCCATCACCCTCATCCGTCTGCGACAAAATCAGTGGCATCCACCTTCTCCCAAAGGGAGAAGGGGTTTTGCAAATTGTTTAATGAGAGATAAAAAAATGAGTCTTAAAGTGCTTATTCTAG
>JBIIEG010000030.1:0-8321 GCA_044237955.1 Gammaproteobacteria bacterium | reverse complement strand
ATTGTCAATGTTTTGAGTTCATTCCCAGCAATTCCCAGCATCTTATAAGCTCCTTCTCGTTGAAAACATGGAAGATAGCTTATTTGCCCTTTAATTCAAAAAAATCTTACTGAAGGGGTGGGAATGTAGGATATTAAAAGTTTATTGAGGGAAAAGGCATGAGTAAAAACATTATCAGCCAAGAATACACCCAGCTATTGAGTGATCTTAAGGCGCGCGTTGCTTCATCACGGGTGAAGGCGGCCCTGAGCGTTAATAAAGAACTTATCCTGCTTTACCATCATATCGGCACCCAGATACTTGAATCTCAAGCAAAGCTTGGCTGGGGAACTAAGATCATTGAGCAATTATCAAGGGATTTAAGATCTGAATTCCCTGAAATGAAGGGCTTTAGCCCTCAAAACTTGAAATATATGCGTAAATTTGCCGAAGAATATCGCTTAGGCGAAATTGGTCAACAGGCTGTTGACCAAATACCTTGGGGTCATATTGTGACCTTGATATACGCCATATCGGACAAAGCAGAGCGACATTTTTATATTCAAGAAACGATGCAGAATGGCTGGTCACGGAATATTTTGTCGATGCAAATTGAAACCAATCTGTTTAAACGCCAAGGAAATGCGGTAACAAATTTTAAAGAAAAGTTGCCGATTTCACAATCTGATCTTGCTGTGGCCACGTTAAAAAATCCATATCTGTTTGATTTTCTAAGTCTTGGGAAAAATGCACATGAACGTGAGGTGGAAAAAGGATTAGTATCTCATATTGAAAAGTTTCTCCTTGAACTCGGGGATGGGTTTGCTTTTTTAGGACGTCAGTATCATTTACAAGTCGAGGATCAAGATTTTTATATCGATCTTTTATTTTATCACATTAAATTGCGATCATTTGTTGTGATCGAACTCAAATCTGGAAAATTCAAGCCAGAATATGCTGGTAAAATGAATTTCTATCTTTCAGCCGTCGATGATTTGTTAAGGCATCCCGGGGATAATCCCTCTATTGGATTAATTCTATGCAGATCAAAGGTCGGGGTTTTAGCAGAATATGCTTTGCGTGATATGACAAAGCCAATAGGTCTTGCTGAATATAGACTTGAGGATGCACTACCAGAAAATCTCAAAACTGCATTACCAACGATTGAAGAGCTAGAAGCTGAGCTCGCAAAAGATTTAGGGGATGAAAAGAAATGAATAATATGAATCAAACCCATCTAAAGCACTTAATCCAGCATTTTAACCTTGGTCAGCAAGTGCAACCCCCAGAAAGGGTACACGGCGGTTTGCTTCATATCATGTGGCGCCTTGATACAGATAAAGGCTCTTACGCAATCAAGCAGCTATCAAAAGATATTGATCTGAAAAATGAGCAAGTCATTAAAAATTATGAATTGAGTGAAAAAATTGCCTCACGCTTTTCTGCCCTTGGTATACCAGCTGTCCCTGCCATCGAAAATACTGGTCAATATCTTTTTATGGGAGATGAGACTGGTTTTCTAGTGTACCCATGGGTTGATGCAAAAGCGCTAGATCAACACGCTGTTTCAGAACCTCACGCCCTAAAGATAGCTGAAATCCTAGCAAAAATGCACTGTCTTAATTTGGATGAGCCTGAAATCACCCAGCCAGAATTTTATACTCATACAAACGAAAAAATTCTTGAGCTGCTTGATAAGGCTGAAAACTTTAATTGCCCTTTTGCCGCCGATTTGCGGAAAAATCAGAAAAATATATTGCTTGCCAATGAAGCCTATCAAAATGCAATACCGACACTAAAAACACATATTGTCGTTAGTCATGGTGATTTAGATCAGAAAAATGTTTTGTGGGACAGTAGCAATAATCCAATCCTGATCGACTGGGAGGCTGCCTGCAAGATAGATCCAACCTATGACATTATCGGCACGGCTTTTAACTGGAGCGGCATTACCAGCAATTTTGATAAGGATCTGTTTTTTAAAATGATCGAGGTGTATCAAAAAGCAGGTGGCGTTATTAATAAGGAGCATGTTGTCGCTGCTTGTTATGGATCCTTTAGTTGGATTGGCTGGTTGGTTTATAACATCGAACGCTCGTGTGTATCTGATAATTCTGAGCATAAAAATGTAGGTATCGAGCAAGTTAATCAAACTTTAGCCACGATTCTGCGGTTACAAAGGCTCATGCCTGAAGTTATAAAAATTATTGAAGGTAAATTATGATCAAAATTGACCTGCTGAAAAATCATCCAGACGCTATACCAGCTCTTGCAAATATTTGGCATGAAGTGTTGGGTAAAATTTGGTTTCCAGAGCTTACAATTCAAGAGATAGAGTCATTGACATATGATGAGCTCAACACCTGCGATGAAACAACTTCATTCGTTGCGCTGTGTGATGAAATTCCAGTAGGATTTTGCACATTTAAACTTAAGGAGGAGTTTCGTCCAGATTTAGGTCCATGGCTTGCAGACGTAGTCGTTGATCCAAAATATCAAAAACAAGGGATAGGAAAAATGCTGGTTGATGTCGCAGCCCTAAAAGCAAAAGAACTTGCCTTTAAAAAACTATACTTATTTGCGTTTGATCCTACCATACCAGAATACTATCAACGCCTTGGGTGGAAGAAAATAGGAATGGATGAATTTAAATCTCATCCTGTGACTGTGATGGAGATCGGTTTATGAAGATAAGAATGCTAACGCAAGAAGATTGGCAACCGTGGAAATTACTCCGATTAGAAGCGCTAAAGAATTCACCTGAAAGTTTTGGCTCATCTTACGAAGAAGAAGTAAATTGGCCGGATTTAGATTTTCAAAATAGCTTAACCAAGAGTGATATATTTGGGGTGTTCGTTGATAATTCACTTGTCTCTTGCGCTGGCTTTTATAGTTTAAATTCAGCTAAGACAAAGCATCGTGGTGTAATTTTGGGCATGTATACTCGGCCTGAATGCAGAGGACAAGGTATCGCAAGCTCTTTAATTAAAACCATTATCAATCACGCAAAGTCACGTGTTGCCCAGCTGCACTTAACCTGTGTGACAAGCAATCTTGGCGCTGTAGCATTTTATCAAAAACAGGGATTTAAAATTTATGGCACAGAACCTCGTGCACTCAAAATTGGGGATACATTTTTTGATGAACACTTGATGATATTAGATTTAACTGGAGACGCAATGAAACAGCTCGACACCTATCTCAGTCTTTGTACGGAGGTTTACGATTTAAGCAAGCCGAATCCACCAGAAGATGCTTATGCTTTTTATCGTGACTATGCCATGAGGGCGAACGGTCCTATTTTAGAACCAATGTGTGGTACAGGATGATTTTTACTACCATTACTTGCAGAGGGATTCGATGTGCATGGCTTTGATGCAAGCGATCATATGCTTGAAGCCTTGCATTTTAAAGCCAAGGCTAAAAATTTAGAGCCCACGGTATGGAAAGGTTTTGTTGAAGATTTAAAGCGTCCAGAAAAATACAATTTAATTTTTATTCCCAGCGGGTCTTTTTGTTTAATTATCGATCCTACCGCGGTGAAAGCAGCGCTTAAAACACTTTATGATCACCTAAGCGATGAGGGTGTTTTATTGTTTGAAGGTGAAACGCTTAAAGCTGTGCCACCACTTGATGTATGGCGTGGCTCTGTATGGCACAAACCCAATGCTCAGATGATCATGCTAAGTTCATTAGCAACCATGAAGGACAATGTTTGCAATTCGATCGGCAAATACGAACTCGCTCACAACAACAGCATTATTCATACAGAGATTGAAGAATTGAAAGTCAGAATTTACGATCCACTAGAGTTAACTGAAATCCTCAAAAGTTGTGGGTTTAAAGTGCGCGCAATAAAGGCTTTTGATGGTTCAGCTACCCCAGATGAAAATGACGAGAGTGTTGTCTATGAATGCAGAAAATAATCTTACATTTGAGGCTGTAAATCCTGCATATCCGCCGCTTGGCTCTGTGATAAGCAGTAGCATCGGTTCGCCAACACCAGAAAAGATCGCGCCAGTCCTGCAAAGCTATCAGCAGCCGAATCAATTTTTGATTGGCGCTTTTTCATCACGAAATTTAATTGCTGTTATTGGTTTTGAACTCAATGGTATGCAAGCCACCATTAAACACATCAGCGTAGTTGATGAATTTAAAAAGCAAGGTATAGGAAAGCTTTTGGTTCAAGAGGTGATTAAGAATTTTACTTTGACGAGAATAGAAGCAGAAACTGATAATGAATGGGCGGACGTTAATAATTTTTAACCGAAGAGGAATTTATGGGAAAATTTACGATTGATCAAATCATTAGTCACACGGAAAACTGGTTACTTAGAGGCGAGTTAAATGAATTTATGCTGGCTGATACTTTTCACTTTATTTCTCCATTTTGGAAAAGTAATAACAAAAACGCTTTTATAGCTAAATTTCTTGATCCGACAGAATATCGAGAAAAAAGTTTATCTAACATTTTACGCTTTGATCCCGTAATCAGATTGAAAAGTGACAACAATAAGCATTTCTCAATCATACTTCAGTACCATACAAAATATGGAATGAGTGTTGATGAGGCAGTGCTTGGTACAATTGAAAATGGCCTATTAATTGAGCTTAAGTCAATCTACGATTTGGAAAAAACAAAACAGGCTCACAGACTCTAATAACCATGAAAAATTTGTTATGTTAACATTACCGAAATCGACTATTTTGTAAGCGTCTTGGCAACTACATCTTTTTAAACTAATCAAAATGTATCATGCTGCTGCTTTTTAACAAAGGAGAACGCGAGCATGACACAAGAGAAGAAAAAGATAACACGCATCGATTGGTTCCGCTGCAACGCTTTCCAATGGATCGAGGTAACAGCTTATTTTTAGACGATCATTTTAATCCATATCAAGACCAATGGCTCTTTTTACAATCCATTAACAAAATGTCAGAAGAAGATGTTAGCAGGATCGTTGAAGAGGCTGCTTACAAAGGTAAGATTGTTGGTTTTCGTATGTCTGCTGAAGAGGATGAAGAAAAGCCGTGGGATATCAAACCCTCTCGTAAAGCCTCTGATATTCCGATTGATCAAACACTTCCAAAATCAGTAAATGTTGTCGTCAGTAATCAGGTTTTTATTGAAAAAGTATGCCTTCCTCCAGTGCTCATCAATAAATTGATACGCTTAGCTGCCTTTCAAAACCCTGAGTTTTACAAAGCCCAATCAATGCGCTTGCCGACCTTTGGTAAGCCTAGAATTATTGCTGGAAATTGTTCAGCAATAAGTCGCCGCACAAGTGGCACATCTATAGGGATTTTATCGTGATCAGACATCAGTATAGCTCTCAAAGAATTCTGTTAAATTTTTAGAGTAAGCATCATCACAACTATCCTCTATTGCCCACACCCAGCTCAGCACCGCTTGCACAAAACACCAATCAAGGATTCGCTGCGATGGTAATTCAAGGAGCTCCGCAAAGCGAGTGATACGGTTATGAATAATATTTGGTGCATCATCGTGAGTCAGTAATTCTGGCATAGGATTTCTGATAAAGGTTGCCACTTCATAAGCTGGCTCACCAATAACGCCTTTGGGATCGATCACCACCCAGTCATTGCCATTTTGCAAAATATTATCATGATGTAAATCGCCATGAAGCAAAACATCTGGCTCAGCCGTTTTTAAAAGCTTGTCGCGAATTTCTCTGGCTTTTTGTAGCGTTTGCACTGGAATTTTTAGGTCGCCATCTAATGCTTCAAGCCAATCTTTGATATGTGGAAATGCATGGGTACTTGGTATGGGCGCTTTCTGCAATCGTTTGATAACATTTGCTGTGATATTAATTGCCTCATCATCCTTTTCAGGAAAATGGAATTTTAAAGAAACGCCTGGGACTGCGCATTCAAGTAGAAGCAAACCTGTGTTTTCTGAAAATACCTGAACAACACCAGACCCTTCAAATGCCATGAGGGCGGAGGCTTCACGTTTGAATCCATCAATATCTAGGCCTAATTTTAGAGTAACAGCTTTAGAACCTTGAAACCCCGATAACACATAATTGTAGCTTAAGGCTTCTACTGGTTTTAAATTTGATAATCCATAAGTCGCTTCCACCTGTGTGATTAGCTTTGGCAAATCATCTAGCCACTGTTGGCCTTTTTTTCCGTAGATGCTTAGAATGTTATTCTTTAGAGCCTGCATTTAATCCAGTCCTCATAAGTTAACGCCCACCGTTCATGATCGCACCACGCTCCATTGATACTTAAATATCGAGGAGAGAAGCCTTCTTTAGAAAATCCGTTAGCTTTGACTAAATTTATTGATCGAACATTTTCAGGTTGTATGTTTGCCTCTATTCTATGCAGCTTAATTTCTTCAAATATATTTCTTAAAACTAATTTTAAGCCATGGCTCATATACCCTTGGCCTGCGTAATTTTCTACAGAATAAAATCCTAAATAGGCGCTCTGAAATACCCCTAGTACGATCTCGCTGATATTGAAGACACCTACTATATTGCCTACAGCGTTACATGCTAAAAAATATTTTTGATTAGCTTTCTGTGAACGCTGAATATATTCATCAAACTTTTCTTCGGTTTGTGGCGAGACCACCCAAGGTGAATGTAAAGCTTGGCTACGCTGCATGGCTTGAATAAAGGCCGCTTTGTCTGCCATGGCAGGTTCGCGGATTATCATATTTCTGGTCATTGTGTTACAGCTGCGTTCTTTAATTGGAGTATTTTTAATTTTATAGAATTTGCACTCTACACCATGAGCAATATCGGTTTTATATAAAGCCATACCGCATTTCTCCATTACACGCTGTGATGCAACGTGTTCTGTGGGAGCAAATGCTATAATATACTGTCGGCTAATGTTTTTCTTCGCCCAATTAAGCAATGCATTTAAAGCTTCAGTAGCATACCCTTTGCCCCAATAATTTTTATGTAGCAAATATCCAACTTCTACTTCATTATCTTCCAATAAGGAAAAACCACAACGTCCTAAAAAAGCATGGGATTCTTTTTCTGATATAATAAATCCAGGTAGGTTATGCTCCTTATGGTTATTGATTAACTCCAGCATCCTTTTCCTTGTTTGCTCCCTGTTCTGTGTTCCGTCTGGAAAAAATGCCCTTACATCTGGATCTGCATTTAATTGTTCTAAATTATCAAGATCATTTTCAGTTAATAAGCGCAATGATAGATGTTCAGTTTCAATCTTAATGTTCATTGATATCGCCTCTCAGGCATTCATCAGCTTTTAATTTATACAAAACCGAAACATGATGAGGCAACTTATGATCTGGATGAAATTTTGGATGTGGAAAATCAACATTTGAATTACGTTTTAATCCAATTTTTTCCATCAGGTGGATCGAGAGAATATCATCTGGTGAAGCAAATGATACGAGTGCATTATTATAGATAATTAATCGCATTTTTCTTTCTCATCATTGGGTAGAAATCCATTGGATTGCATTGCCCACATTTTTGCATAATGTCCATTAGCTGCAAGAAGATTATCATGGCTACCGTCCTCTATAATTTCTCCATCTTTAAAAACTAAAACCCTATCCATTTCCAGCAAAGTTGAAAGCCTGTGTGCTATGATAATTGTTGTTCTGTTTTGAATTGCCAGATGCAGACTGTCTTGTATGTATCTTTCTGTTACAGAATCAAGAGAACTAGTCGCTTCATCCAAAATTAGAATTGGGGCATTTTCAAGAAAAGCTCTCGCAATAGCAATCCGCTGCCTTTGCCCACCAGATAATTTGATGCCACGTTCACCAACTAACGTGTCATAACCTTTATGAAGGTTGCTAATGAATTCATGACAATGAGCTTGCTTAGAAGCTTTAATAATATCCTCTTCTGATGCATCGACATTACCATATTTAATATTATCCATGAGACTGCGATGAAATAAACTAATATCTTGCGGGATCATTGATATATTATGCCTTAAGCTGTCTTGTGTCACAGCTTTAATGCTTTGATTATCAATAAGTATATCACCCGCAGCAATATCATAGAGACGAAGTATTAAATTAACAAAGGTACTTTTGCCACTACCTGAATACCCCACAAGACCCACTTTAGAACCAGCACTAATTTTTATGTTTTGGTTGGAAAATATTGGCGTGGAATTTTTGTAAGAAAATGTTACGTTTTTGAATTCAATAGCTCCATTTTTTACAACCAAATTTTTAGCGGGTCTATGTCGTTTTGAGTGGGTAAGGCAAAATATAGCCCTCCCAAAAATGAGGATCAAAACAGATGAACAGCGAACAAATATTTGCCATGGGTTTAGGTTTAAGCAGCCCCTGGAAATTACAGAAATTAAGCTTT
>JBIIEG010000029.1:0-8322 GCA_044237955.1 Gammaproteobacteria bacterium | reverse complement strand
ATAATCATAGGCTCTATTTCTACGTGATTGATATTGGCAGGAATAATGGCGCGACCACGTGCGATTTCATCTCGTACAAATTCAGGTGTTATTTTTTGTGCTTGGGTTAATTGACGTGCTTGATTTTCTCGGATCGCCACATATTCCATTTCGGCGGTGATGATGCCACGTCTTGCATAATGTAATTGTGTGACGTTAGCGCCCGCTTTTGCGCGTCGGGGGTTGCGCTGGAGTCCTTCAATAGCAGATTGAAATGCTTTAGGTAATTCGCGATAGCCATTATCTTCTGGCTGAACTACTCTGCCTTCATACAACTCCACATCACCTCTTGCATCAATCCAGCGACTTCTGACATCGGCTAATCCCGATGCAATCTGAATATCAGCGTTGGAATCGGTATAAGGGCCGGAGGTGTCATACACAGGCAGCGTTGTACCGTTCGTTAACATGATTTCCCGCATGGGGATTTTCATTTCTGGAAAACGTTCTGATGATAAATAAATCTTTTTTGAACCTGACAGCGGTTGACGTAGGAAAGGATGGATTTGCATGCGGCACTCCTGGTGGTTGGTGTATCACAAGGCAAGGAGCGCGCAAAAAAAAGAAGGGCGTGAAAAAAATAGATCACGACACACATTCCCTACGCGGGTCCTAACCCACAGGTTCAAAGGGTTGAGTGGGTTCACTCTCTCAGCCTTGCGGCACCCCTAGTGTTGATTGGAACATCTTAAATCATTCATGATAAAAATCCTAACTATCTACTCACTACCAGTGCTTTATCAGTCTAAAATTGGCTGGCATTTATACCCATTCAACTCGAAGATACTGGTTTTGTATCTTCAAGTTCGAATACAAAACCAGGGGGGTTTTTTAATGGGGAAACGCCTTATTTCCCCCTTAAATTCAAATAGAAATACCGCTTGCCACCCAAACACATCCCGCGATTTTTTGCGGGACAATGCCTTGACAGAAACCAGTGTCTTGAAAGGCGAGCGGTATAGTTTTTGGATCGATCCCCACGGTTAAATCTTCCGGGGAATTACAGCTTATGAAGTAGAGTGAGAGACAGAAACTAAATACCAGCCAATTTTAGACTGACAAAGCACTAGTACAGCGTATCTCTAATTTTGGGTGGTATGTGGTTTTTGGATCGAACGAGTCATGCCTGCATTCGAGTGAGATACAGGAACCACATACCACCCAAAATTAGAGATACACTGCACTAGATTTAGGAACACAGACCAACTTCCACTTCCGCTCAAGCCCCCCGATCGGTAGAATTCACCACCTTAAGTGATTAACCTAAAAAGAGACCACTCATGCCCTTTATTCCCCATACCGACACTGAAATCAAAGCTATGCTCGACACCATTGGCGCTAAGAGCATTAACGATCTATTCGATGAAATTCCAGCTGATTTACGTATCAATGACCTGCCTGGTATCCCAGAAGGTCTGTCTGAAATGGAAGTCTCGCGCCTGATGCAAGAGCGCGGCCTGCAAGATCGTGCTGGGCTGTGTTTTATTGGTGCCGGCGCTTACGAGCATCACACTCCTTGTGCAGTGTTAGACCTAATCAGTCGCGGTGAGTTCTTAACTGCTTACACCCCCTATCAGGCTGAAGCCAGCCAGGGTACTCTGCAGCTGATTTATGAATACCAAACCATGATGGCCAGCTTAACGGGTATGGACGTCTCTAATGCTTCACTGTATGAAGGCGCCTCAGCTCTGGCAGAAGCCATCCTGATGGCAGTCAGACTCCACAAGGGCAATAGCCGACGCATTCTGCTACCCGCCAGCGTGCATCCTTATTATCGCGCGGTGGTACGTAGTATTGTAAAAAACCAGAATATTGAGCTCGTTGAAATTCCCTATCAGCCCGATGGTGCTTTAAATCTCGATGCGCTCACACCCGCACTGACTCAAAACACAGCGGCATTAGTCATTCCGCAGCCTAATTTCTTCGGCGTATTAGAAGATGTCGATGGATTAACCGACTGGGCCAAAACACACAACATCACCAGTATTGCCTTGGTAAACCCCATGTCATTAGCACTACTCAAAGAGCCGGGTCAATGGGGCAAAGAAGGTGTGGATATCGTCTGTGGCGAAGGCCAACCGTTGGGTGTGCCCATGGCATCTGGCGGACCGTATTTTGGCTTTTTATGCTGCAAACAGGCGCACGTGCGTCAAATGCCAGGTCGTATTGTTGGGCGTACCGTTGATTTAGATGGCAAGCCGGGTTTTGCGTTGACTCTGCAGGCCAGAGAGCAGCATATTCGTCGCTCTAAAGCCACTTCGAACATCTGCACCAACCAAGGTTTGATGGTGACAGCTGCGACTATTTATATGAGCTTGGTAGGGCCTGAAGGTTTGCGCCAAGTTGCCAGCAGCAGTCATCAGAATGCGATGCGTTTGCATAAACAACTGATTGCGCTGGATGGTGTTGAATCTGTATTTAGTCGTCCGTTTTTCCATGAATTTGTGGTGCGTCTGAACAAACCTGTTGCGGAAGTATTAGCGTCATTGGCGGATAATGGGATACAAGGTGGATTTAACTTAACACCGCATTATCCTGAGTTGGGTGAGTGTTTATTGATTTGCACTACTGAAACCAAAACCGAAGAGGATTTGGCCGCGTATGTGGCTGCGATGAAAAAAGTGATGACCGCATCTTCGCAAGCTTTTTTGCAGGATGAGAAAAAGTTAACGCGAGAAGATATTGTGTAATTTTTTTCTTAAACATCAAAAACTAAGAACATCTATGCAATCTACCCAAGCCATCAACCTCATTAAAAACCAATTTGATACATTACGTACTCAATATGATGTGCGACATTTATCTTTATTTGGTTCGGTAGCGCGCAACGAAGCAAAACCCCAAAGCGATATAGATATTCTGGTAGAGTTTAATGGAAAACCTAACTTCGATCGTTTTATGGGGTTGAAATTTTTTCTCGAAGATATACTTCATACACATGTTGATTTGGTGACTAAAGAAGCATTAAGACCTCGCATGCGATCTTTGATTGAGAGTGAGCTAATTTATGTCGCGTGATTATACTTTTTATCTTGAAGATATTTTAAATAGTTGCGAGAAAACCCTTCGCTACACTAACAAGATGACGTTGGAACAATTTTGCCTTGATGAGAAAACTTATGATGCTGTTTTGCGTAACCTTGAAATCATAGGAGAAGCTGCAAAACAAATACCCGACGAAATATGCGTTTTAATGCCAGATATTGAGTGGCGAAAAGCTGCTGGTTTACGTGACATGCTAGCACACGCTTATTTTGGTATTGATAATACAATTTTATGGGATGTTATAGAGAATAAAATACCTGAATTACAACAAGCTGTTAAAACACTTTTAACGCGATAATACGATCACATTTACTCTAACCCCAAACTCCTATGACCAACAAAACTCCCCTACCCACATTTCAAATCAACTTCGACACATTTGAATCACAGCTCGATACACTACTTAACGAAAATCGCACGCAATTAAAAAAGCTGCTCACAGAAAAAACATACACTTGGGATAATTTATTAGCACCCATGGAAGAAATTGACGATGCGCTGCAAAAACTATGGGCGCCCATCAGTCACTTACACAGCGTGGCGGATTCTGAAAAGCTGCGCGCGGTTTACAATAACTGTTTGATCAAGCTCTCTGATTATCAAATGGAGATGATGCAAAATACGGCGCTTTTCCACGCCATTGAGTCTATAGCTAATAGTGCCGCATTTGAAAATCTAAATACCGCACAGAAAAAAATCGTGAGCAACGCACTGCGTGATTTTAAATTATCAGGCGTGCATCTTGAATCCAAAGCCAAAAAACGTTTTGCCAGCTTGAATCAAAAAATGGCAAAGCTTTCTACTAAATTCCAAGAGCATGTTTTAGATGCGACTCAATCATGGTCGCGCCTCGTAACTGACCCTGCTGAATTATCCGGCTTGCCTGAGCATGCACTGGCTGCTGCTAAACAAGCGGCCGAAAATAAAAAATTATCCGGCTGGTTGTTTACGCTGGATATGCCGTCTTATTTAGCCGTCATTACCTATGCCGATTCAGAAACACTGCGTCGTGAAGTTTATTTTGCGTATACCACACGAGCATCCGATCAAGGGCCTCATGCTAAAAAATGGGACAACACGCTTGTAATGAATCAGATACTCGCCACGCGATCAGAAATGGCAGCGTTATTGGGTTTTAAAAATTATGCGGAATATTCGCTGGCTACCAAAATGGCAAAAACACCGAGCGAGGTGTTGCGCTTTTTGAACGAACTCTCAACGGCCAGTTTGCAAACAGCACGCAAAGAATTAACGGAACTCAAACAATTCGCCAAAGAGAAATATAACAAAGAGGATTTACAGGTTTGGGATTTAACTTATTACAGCGAGAAGTTGAGCCAGTACGCTTATGCGGTTTCAAAAGAAGAATTTCGACCTTATTTCCCCGACACATATGTCATACCCGGTTTATTTGACATTATAAAACGTCTGTATGGCATGGCGTTTACAGCCATAGAAAATGCTGATGTATGGCATAAACAGGTGCGATTATTTTCCATACATGATGCACAAAAAAATCTGCGCGGTTATTTGTATTTGGATTTATATGCACGCGAAGGTAAACGTGATGGTGCTTGGATGACCGATGCCTATGCACGCAGGAAATTATCCAATGGTGATATTCAAGTGCCCATTGGTTTTGTGACCTGCAATTTTAATGCGCCTGTGGGTGATGACCCTGCGCTACTCACGCATGATGATGTGAATACTTTGTTTCATGAATGTGGACATGCGGTGCAACATTTATTGACGACCGTTGATTATTCAGGCGTTGCAGGCATTACCGGTATTCCTTGGGATGCCGTAGAAATTGCCAGTCAGTTTATGGAAAACTGGTGTTGGGAAAAACAAGGTATCGATTTAATTGCACAGCACTACCAAACAAAAGAACCCTTGCCTGATGATTTATTAAAGAAACTGATTCGTGCGAAAAATTTTCAATCGGCGATGCAGATGGTGCGACAGCTACAGTTTTCGTTATTTGATTTTCGATTGCATCTGGAATATGACCCTGAAAAAAATAATCAGGTACAGACTATTTTGGATGAGGTGCGTGAACAATTGCTTGTTTTTCCAACGCCTGAGTGGAATCGATTTCAGCATGGCTTTTCGCATATTTTCGGTGGTGGTTACGCAGCAGGCTATTACAGCTATAAATGGGCCGAAGTATTAGCCTGTGATGCGTTTTCTCTGTTTGAGGAACGCGGCATTTTTGATCGAAAAATAGGCGATGCATTTTTACATACGTTTTTAGAAAGCGGTGGTTCACAGGAGCCCATGGATTTATTTATACAGTTCCGTGGACGACCATCTAAGATTGATGCGTTGTTGCGGCATAATGGAATTTCTGTGCCTGAAGAATTGAACGCTGCAGAAACGACCCCTTAGCTTCGATTAGGGTCCGATAAAATTATCTGCCAGGCAGCCTCCCACTGAATACGCTCCTGCTCCAAACGTATATTGGTACCCCAACGCTGCTGCTTTAGGCCTTGATAAACTGATTGCTCTGCTGCTGTCAGTAACGGCAACTCGTAAGCCGCATGCTGTTTTTCTTCATTGCCCCATAAATTTTTAAATTTCAACAGTGTGTTTTCGTCCATTAAAATAGACTGCAAGTGTGGCAAATAGGCGCGAGCACGATTAAGAATCGCAAAACCGTGTGTATCTATATCCCCCCAATAAATACATTTTGTATGTGATAACCAAGATATTTGTTGTAACACCTCAACACCATAACCCAAACCCATAAACACAACAGCCCCTGATAAATCAGAAAACGATAAACCAGTTTGCAGATTTTCTACAATAAAGACTTGTGAAACAGGCAAGCTCAGTGTCGCTATTTCTTCTACAGGTGCTGTGATGTCGCTTAAACCATGCAAGCATTGAAGTAAAAAGGGGTCTAATATTTTAAGACGAATAAGGTGAGGGAGTGGTTTTAACCCACAAGACTCAAAAAAATTGGCGTCTTGCGTATTATTGCACTGCAGTGTGCGCAGCAAATCACCAATTAAATTCTTTCGCTCTTCTAACCATTTACTGTCTAGCCCAGCAATGGGTAGTTGACGGGGATAAAGATTGGAATGTGTATGCGCTTCAAGCCAGCTGAGCAAACCTTCAAGACGTTGGATATTCTCATCACTGTAACTTTCCAGCATATTAAAATAATAGGGCAAACGCAGTGCTAAAATAGGCCAGCGTGTTATTAAACGTTGATAATTTACATGAGCCCGTTGCCAATGGTGTTCTTTGTTTATCCAAGATGCCACTTCTTCAGGTGTATGTAGCAGTAATCTTTCGGGCAAACGCTGCACACCTAAATGACGCCAACGCCGCTCACACCAAACCAGCTCACCAGCACCTTGCCACAACTGCCACGTGCGCACCCAATCACGCATCATGTCTAATTGTAATTGAGCCTCTTCTTCACGTGGAGAACCCAACAATAATTGCAATGGCCACTCATCTGAATCTGATTTAAATAACCAGTCTTTATGATGGCTACGATAGCGCTTTATCAGCACATCTTTTACATGATTAGGAAACAGCAGTTTCGGCATGGACATGTTCAGGCAGTTTCAAACGTTGCTGATCATTTTCATACTCAATCAACATCACACCAGAATGACAGCGATCTTTAATATCGACAAAACAAGCGCCACCAATAAATGGTTCTAAAGTCATCACAGATTTCAAAGGTGTAGCAACAATCATCTGAAAGCCAAAGTTAGTAAAAATATTCATAGCCAATGCAGTAAATTCATTATCAGCCTTATCAAAAGCTTCATCTAAAATCACAGGCGCATAAACAGGTATGTCGCGATCATGCCCACCCAACTGATAACGCAAAGCTGCAGCAAGACAAGTAGTTGCCAATTTTTGTCGCTGACCACCTGATTTGCCAGCACCGCTGCGATAAACCTCTAGCACTTTCCCTTCTTGATCAATTTCTCGTCCAACAAATTCTACGTGCTGTCGAACATCCAAAACAGATTCTCGCCAACGTTTCTGCTCTGGTTCTTGACTGCTCAATCGTTCTACTATTTTTTTCAAAACTATAAAACGCGCTTCTGCTTCTTCTTTATCCTCTGACAAAAGATGACCTAAAGCTTTTTGTATTTGCTGCTTGAATTCTCGTACTTCAGGTAACTGCCGATCAGTCGCATCAATTTTCAAATAAGTACCCAAACCAAAGGGTGCTTCTTGCAAACTCTCATTGACCAATTGCATACGCTCAAAAATAGCTTTACGGGCGTGGCCCAGATACGTTGATAACGCTGCTAAATTTTGATGGCTTTGATTCTGCAGCATCTCAAAAAATCGCTGTTCAAAACCAGGCAAGCGATCTGCTTCCAAACGTTCTAACTTGGCGAAAAAATCTGGCGCACTGGCCAGCTGTGCATCTACATCACTCGCATCCATAGGCCATTGACGTTTGAAATCAGCGAAACGGTTCTCAATAGTTTTTTCCAGCCCATGACTGATTTTATCAGTCGCTCCCATTTCGTTAACCAGACCACGCTCTACATCCACTGCCAGTCTATCCAGGTTATCCAGCGTCATCGTTTGTTTTAACTGAGCAAAACGTGTGTCTAATTGGGTTTGCTGGTAAGTGGTTAAGCGTATCAAGTGAACGCCTTCTTGAATGGTTTGTAGTTTTTTTGTTTTATTCCCTACCTCATTAGAAATAGATAGTTTTTTGACTTCTACTTCCCGCAACTTTTCTTCAGTTTTTTGTAATCGCTGTGTTTGTTGTTTAATATTCTCGCTGATTTCTTCTAAAACACTATTTCCTGCACGTACAGCTTTTAACTCTTGTTCAATCGTTATAATACGGCTTAGCAGTGGTGCAATATCAATCTCTTGCCATTGCATATTTGCCAATGTTTGGCATTGCATCATTCTGGCAACATTCTGTTTATCCCTATCTGTCAGCTGTTGAATCGTTTTTTCCAGCACGCTGATTTCAGCACCCAGTTTTTGTGCTTGCTGCTCAAACAAAGCTTGTTTTTCTCGACTATCAAAACCCAATACCCAGTGACGACGATCATGAATAGCATGACGATCATCTTTTTCATGGCGTGATTTACCGTGCCGAATCAAACCTTCTTGTGTTAATGCGCGTTCTTCATGCCGTAAAGCTTGTGGAGATGTCACACAGGTATAATCAAAACGCTGCTTGAATTCCTGCTCTAACCATTCTTTATGCTCACCTGCTTTCAAATTCAGTTTGTGGAT
>JBIIEG010000027.1:0-8410 GCA_044237955.1 Gammaproteobacteria bacterium | reverse complement strand
TTTTTTCAGAATTGCCGAAAAGTTTTGGATTATATCCGAATCCTGAACGACCAAGAGCGGACTCGTTAAAAGAGTCATTTGGCTGCTCCGCCTGATTGAAAATATAGTCGCCGTCTTCTAACACGCGATCATCATCGTCTTTATTTCCCTGGGGAACATCATCTGACTGATCACACCCAACCTTATCTAAGGAATCATCTACTGATCCACTATTGGTATGGTCTACCGATGGCTCTTCTAGTCTAGAATTAGGTCCTGAAGCAACATATAACTGATCCGATCTATCGGAAATAGCGCCTACTACAACGGAATCAACGATGGATTTTCCAACTTTATCTAAAGTATCTGACAGCCTTTGAAACATATTCTGGGACACTCCAACTCCAGCTAAACTGTCAGCCACCTCGGCAAGAACAGATTGAGACGCTCCAATTCCAGCTAAAGTACTGTTTAGTTTTTGACTACTTTCCTGTTCGGATCGAGCACTACCTGAAGTATTTTCTCCCCCTGCATCAACCTCCTCTTTGGAATCGTTCCCTACTTTACTTGCATCCTCATCATCAGAATCAACGGATTGTAGTTCGTTGGGAATAATCGATAAATCTAGATCTAAATCTAAATCTAACTGACCCTGTTTTATATTATTTAACTCTACTTCCAGTGCTGCCGCTCTTCTTTCCGCTTCCTCTTTTGCTTGTTTTGCTTCTGCTGCCTTAGCCCTTTCCTTCTCTGCTTCGGCTTTCGCCTTTTCAGCTTCTAATGCTGATTTTGCTGCATTTTCATTCGCTGTTTCGACGCTTTCTCTTGCCGATTGGGCTACTTGCGCTAACCTCGCATCCATTTCTGCTGTCTTGGCTATTGCGGCTTGCTCTGCTGCTTTGATTGCTTCTACCACTCTTGTTTCCGCAGCTGCTCTTGCTCGCCCTGCTTCTGCTGTCTCAACCCTTGCCTTCTCTGCTTCAGCTTGCGCTTTTTCGACGCTCTCGCTCACCGTTTGGGCTGCTTGCATTAACTTTGCATTCATTTCTGCTATTTGGGCTATTTGGGCTATTGCGGCTTGCTCGGCTGCTGTTGCCGCTCCAAGGGCTGCTGTCAATCTTGTTATCTCATCTTCTTGTCTATCTATTTGTGTTTTGTCATCTTGAGAATCGACGCGACCGTTATGAGCTAAGGCTGCTGGGCCTGGCCATAGACCTTCTTCTTTCGCTCCTACGCCGTCTTCAGAAAGAGGTTGGTAGCGGACATCGGAATGATCAGCAACCTGCTGAACCCCTTCGTGATGTGGCAGTTTTGTCAAGAACAATTTTTGCCAAGGCCATGTTTTTAAATCACTTACCTTACTGGGGGATTGGGTGAAAAGGTATTGTGTCAAATAAATACTGGCCGTACCGGCTGCTGCACACACCAGCCCAACAAAAGTTATCGACACAGAAAAAGCATACTCGTAGCCAACAGGGCCCAACACATCATTTACCGCCCTCAGAACAAATCTGAAGAGGTCGTGGTTAAGGGTTACACCGACGCATGCAGAAAATAAGGCCAGCATGCCAATGAGGAGAAATCCTGCAAAATAATTTAACGCTTTTTTGAGTCTGCTGTGAGAGGGATGATCGTTTTTAAATTTTCCTCTATCTTCCGAATCCGTATACGCATTTGCTTTTTTTGAAAGCCACCAGGTAGAAACCGAACTCAGCGAAAATAGGGCAGCGGTGACCCCGAAGGCTATGGGTGAGGCGGGAATACTGAACTGCGTCATGGGAAAAAACAAAGCGATTCCCATTAACACCGCTAGCGAGAAAGAAATAGCGGTAGCGGGTACAGTAAATACGAGCGCCCCTCGATAACCATAAGGCCCAGCAGAATCGGTTTCAGCGAGCTTTGCAGAACAATGAATAGAAAGTGCTGTAAAAAAAACAGGAAAAAGCTTGAACCAAATTCCGGCTGTTAGTTCTAAAAATACCCCTGAAAAGATAAGAAATACGCCTGTTACAGCAAGCATCAATGAAATAACTAAGAGCGTCTGGTAGGTTTTCTTTTGCCTATCATGCTCTCCCCACATTACACTGGTTGGAAATTTTTCCCTTTGATCATTATCAATTGTGGTAGAACAGGCCGAAACTATAAACTGCGCAAGCGAATCAGCACGTTGATCAAGTGACAAACCAATCTGAACCTTGTTTATATCACCTACCAGTGTGCTATTTACTGTTTGAAGTTCATGCCATAGAAGTTCTAATTCCTGAGATGAAAGAGCAGCTATTAGACCTTTTAGTCGCTCGAAATTAGGCGCTCGATCAGAGTCTAACCCCAGCAGAGCAAGGACTTTTTTGATGGCTACAAATCCTTTTTGTTTGGGTGTTGAAACAGGATATGCAGGCTCAATGATGGACAGGGCGATGAGCACGAAAGCACCCATTGCTATCAGCCCACCAGACGCCATATGCCCCAATGCTAAAAAAATTTGCGCAGTGCCTGAAATACCCAGGTTGTGAAGCCCAATAAAACAACCGGCAATCGCCATGAAGCGTATGAGTGCGAAGAGCCATGACTTATCTGAGCCATCCAGTCTAAAAGCTTCTTTAAAACTCTCCTTCCACCAAACAGAATCAGCATTATGTGCTACTACGGCTCCTTGTAGCTCAACCCGAGGACGAGAATACCATCCCAAAAATCCTCTCGAGAGGCCGCCTGCCAAGGGGATATACGGCATATTTTTGTGAGCAGCATAATGTGCTTCAGCCTTCTCTTCAGAAAACACTCTCAATAAAGTGCTGCCAACACAGGCAATGGCAAAGGCAAAGGGTATACCGCCAACAAAGCTAAAAGTTGTAGCAATACCAACCCAGGTTGCAATCGCTAACCCAATAAACACAGCAAAGAAACTAAAGCTCACGAATGACCCTGCCATTCGCCAACGATAGTATGCTGGCCTATTTTCGCTGTGCTTTTCTGTTGCAAACGACAAAATAGCCGTAGCCATAGATATAATGGGAGCAAAGGCGAAAGCAAGCCCTCGCATAACAGTTTTGATGAAAGGTTTCACAAAAGTTTCTAGCATAAATAATCCTATTGAGAGTTACTCTTTTTAATTAAAGTCAGTTGACTAACAAATTGATTCAAACATTTTATACTGCAAGCGGAGCAGTTCTTACGGGCATTATTTCAGTTCAACCATCGGGAATCCGGCATAGTCAGTGGTATCGTAATCAGCGCTAGTACCAAACATCAATGCTGTTTTTCGTGCTCCACGGCCAGTCATGTTCGGGGCCACATAAGTAACAGGAATGTCTGGATTAACTGGGTATGCCACACCTGAGTTCATGTCCGTCCTAAGGGCAAACAGGGTGTAATTACCACCTTTACCAAGAGATCCTCCCAGTGATGGGTTGGTATATGTTCCACCACCATTACTTCTACAAGCGGAATTGGGTAGGTTCGATGGATTCGAACCCATAATGTTGGATGCATCCCAAGTGTCCACATTATTAACACTGCACGCTCTGGCTTGTGTATCAAGAGCAGGGACTGGAAGAAAGCCGCCTGATGCTGAAGTGCCAACACATACGCCCACATAGGGAGTCGTTGGCGTTATATTTGCTCTCACCAGAGAATAATTTCTGGTATCTGTTGGTGAGATTTGAGGAAGATCGAATGCCAGCGCCGTAAGGGTAGAATTTGTCAGTGGTTCATCGCATATTCTTGTTGTTCTATTATTTATACCAACACCCACATTGGCACCCCTATTGCCCGGCGTAAAACCACTATTAATGCTGCCTTTGGAGGGCACCAAAATCAACTTATTCGTTGTGATGGGGGGCAGATTAATCAAGTTGCCATCCATTTTCGTAAAGTCATTCGCTCTACTACCCGCAATAAGATAGCCTGTCTCAACATTCTGCGCTAACCAACCGAACTCATCGGTATAAGGACCATCGAAATGATCTATATTTTTATTGCCCGCATCATAAGTAATATAGCCTCTATGACTCAGATCAGACGGCGGATAGAAAAAAGTCTGGGCATCTGGATCATTTAACACTTCTGGTGCTCCCGGTCGGCCTGCAGTACGTCTGAGCATTTTCGGGTCAGGCTGTATAAAACCTATATTCTGTTTAAGAAGCCCTCTACCGCCTTGACCATCGCTGGTAACAGACACAATGACAAGGGGGCTGGGTGGGTTTGGTGCATACTGATATGTCATGAGTGGTTCACCCACCACAGGCACATTGATAGTGTTAGAGGCGCTATAACTACATCGTGGTGGTGTTTGTGGTGCTCCATCAGTGGTGCACACTTTGATCTGCGGTATAGCAATTGTTTGTCCAACATGGCCAGCATCTACTGTGCCATTTTCTGCAGCTTCAACCGGTTTGATCTGGTTGCGCAGTAAACGTGAAGTTCTTATACGCCAAATATGATCAGGAGACTCCGACTCTAAACCTTCCGATGTGCCATCAACAAACTCAAATGTTAAGTTAGTAAAATCACCACTATTCACAAGCAGGTCATTCAAAAACAGACCGTCTTTATTATCACCCAATTCATAACCATCACCCGTTGTGTCAAATTTAAGCGGTCTTGTTGTTGTGTTGGTCACAAATTGAGGAAATGAAAGTGCCTTCAGGTGAAACTCCTGCACTTCTGAAGAAACATTACCCTGGATGGCATATTTGTCTGCGTCACGACTTTTTGCTTTAAGTTGGATTGTTATATCCAGGTTAGGTGTGATAGGGCCAGTCAGAATACTGCTCTTCATACCCATGGGATCATCAAGCAACTGCCAACCTGACGGAGGCGTTTGCGCAAATTCAAATTCGAATTTATCCGATGATCTCCCTGGCGTTGTTAGAAGAAAAACACCTGAAGATAGACTGTTCAGGTTTTCTGTATATAGAGTGCCAGTTGGATTAACTAGAGGAAGGCTATCTGCTGTGCTAGTCCACTCTGGTATTAAACTAGTGTCTGAATTGATAGTGATGTGAATAATTTGCTGAGTTGTTTCAGTGCCATTGCCCCCTGTTGCATTTTTACCACCAGCCTGCTTGCTCGTCGCTTTTAATATCACGTCAGCAGTACCCACAGCTGTTGGCGAAGTTTTCTTAAGTGTTATTCCATCAGTATCTATATACCAATTTGGATCAGAGCCTTGAGAAACCACTTCAAATGTATAGGTATCCTTGATGGGCGACGTACCACTAGCACTGTTGAATGTCTTCAGCAAGGCATCAGGGGTTTCTTGCAAAGCTTGTAAGTTCTGAGCATAAGGCTTCCCTATCGTGCCCGGTATCGGCAATTGACTGATTCCTGTCCATTCCACTGTGAGCTCAGGATTTGGATCGACTGGGATAGTGATGATTTGCTCATAAACAGGCGGTGTTCCTCCTGCATTACCACCTTCAGCGAATCTCGCTGCTTTCAGGCTGAAAGCTTTTAGTATGACAGTTGCGTTACCTGTTGCTGTTAACACAGGGGCATTATTTTTTAGCGTTACCTTATCTGCATCGTCTATAAACCAACCTGGATCACCTCCCACAACTTCAAATGTATAGGTATCATCTGTAATGGGTATTGTGCCATTGAGAGTCCTCAACAATGCAGCACTGGAGTCTCCCTGCAAATTTTGTAAATTTTGGCTATAGGGTACTTGGGATTCTGCACGCTTTGCTAGTGTAATCACACCCGTCAACTGTGGCAGGTAGTCAGCATTAACAATAACCGTCATAGGAACACGTTGAGTTGCACCACCATAGGATGTGCTGTTGGTGGCCACTAGCAAGACATCGTGCGAACCCAAGCCAAGACTATCTGGTGTTAATGACAAAGTACCTAACCCTTTATCAAGTAACCAAGGGTTATTATCAAAACCATCCTGAAAATCGAACCCTAAATTTAAGTTACTGTCGGGGCTATCGATATAAGCATTACGCAGATCAACAGCAGGAGAAGTGCCATCAAGTTTAAGGTAGGGCGTATTTGGTGGTGACGATTTCCACTCTGGTTTTTGTTGAGCAATGTTAGATTTGAACGTTATTTGTGTGGTTTCTTGGGATGGTGAACCAGTGGCTTTCAAATTCACACAAAAATTATGAATATCTTGATCATTCGGGATAGGCGTTGGTATGGAATTAGTGCTGCCAAACAAACATTGATGGCCTTGTTTCGGCGCTGAGCAGGGATGAATTTCCACCCAAGTCGGGTGTAGGCAATCTGTTGTGTCTTCAATTGTAATGTCAACAGCGGTGTCCATGCCTTGTAAGGTCAGCTTGGCTGTTAAATCTACTTCATCAGATAAAGAGGCTGTTGAAGAACTGTGGAGTGCTGAAGGCGATGAGGGGTAAGGAAAACCCATGTGACCATCGGGAAGAGCGTTTGCATCCCAAATAGGTGCACCTCCACCCAGTATCAGCTTAAAGGTATTCGTCAGTGTAATCGGCGTCAGGCCTTCGGCAATACCTGTTGCTGTGATAGTGATGCCATAAACACCCAGCGTGCTGTTTCCATGTTTGTCAACGGCAGGAATACCATCTTGTGATCGTAAAATAGCTTGATTTTGGCCATCTGAAACAAGTTCTAGATGTAGCTCTTGAGTGAAGTCTCGACCATCATCCGATTTTGTTTCAGCAACTGCTGATTCTTTGATTGTCGTGACCGTGTAGTTTACGATGATATTGGGGTCGGTAAATTTGAAAGCCGATGCGCTTGGCACAGCATCTAATAATTCGCCAAAGCGCTTAGACTGATCAGACAAGGTCAGATTGGCGGTACTAAATTCATATCGCTGCACCATTTCATCTTTAATCGCTAATACACGAGTGGCATAGACAACGGGTTTATCAATCCAGTTTTTGAGTTCTTCTGTAGCGCTAAATGATGCCAAAGAGTAGTTTTCTGCAGCCGGATAAGTTAAACCTAGGGTAATGCTTCGGTTGTTTCCTAAGGTATTTAAACCGGTGGTGTATTCCCCTCTTAAAGAGGCTTCAAATTTTTTGGGAAGTAAATGGCTCAGGCCAATGCTGTGCTCAACAGAGGCGGCTGTTCCTGTAGTACCTACACCAAGCTTAGCTTTGCGGCTTAACAGATGGGATATTTCTGCTTTGTAGGAAGGGCGCGTGGCCGATTGGTTGTTTTCATAGACTGTGTCATAGCTGATGCTGCTGTAGCCCCCACCCAGTATTAATGTAGTGCGGTCATTAGCAAAGGGAAACAGGTTAACTGATGCAAGCACGTTGTCTTCTTTTCCGCCTGCAATTCGACGGTAGTTGACATCGTAGAGATATCCTCGATCACCGTTGATAATTTGTTGATTAAACGCAAGGTTCTCTAAGTCTCGACTCTTGGCGCGTGTGGCATAGCCGCTTAATTCTAAGCTATGTACAATTTCATTGCGTATGAGGTATTGGTAGGCAACGCCCAGTGAGTGTTGTCTCACCCATTCATTGATAGCGCCACTGGCAAAGTCGAAGGGTAGATTTTGAGTTAAGTATTCATAAGTTAATTTGACTTGTTGGTCTTTAGTAATGACATAACCAGCTGTGATGTTAGCGCGTAGTTCGTTCGCACCACCTGTCAACTTGGTTGCAATGCCAGCACTTTCGCCGAAGATGTGGAGATATTTGAGACCAAAGATCCAAGAGAGTGCATCGTCATATCTCAGGTCAGCACTAAAGGGGCCTTCTAAACCCAATGTCTGAGTGCTGATGGGTGGCAAAACAGGCAAAGCAGGCGTGTAAGTAGTCCACTGTTGTTGATTCTGCTGGCGGTAGCAGTCATCAGGGTTATGCGCTAAACGGCAATCAGCAGTGGAAGAAGAAATCTGAGAAGGCCCATCCAGTACAGCAAAACTAACTGTGCTAGAAACCAAAAGAGAGACAGAAACAGCCAGGCTTATTATCAAAAAACGCCAGAGTGATTTTATACGTGGATTTTTCATGTTTGGGATGCTGTTTCTGTGGGTGTTTCTTTATTGACCAATATTATGTCGATTGGTTTGCTATCTCCCTGAAACTTGCTACCCCTCCCTGAAATTTGTTATCTCCTTGAAAAATGAAAATCTGTTGACAAAATAT
The DNA here is from genome assembly GCA_044237955.1 of Gammaproteobacteria bacterium. Taxonomy (GTDB): domain Bacteria; phylum Pseudomonadota; class Gammaproteobacteria; order JAURND01; family JAURND01; genus JAURND01. The sequence continues at coordinate 344 of JBIIEG010000027.1, read as the reverse complement.
CGTAAACTCAAGTTCAACTTATTTTTTTTGATAACCGGCGTGGATGAAACGCTGAATGGCATCAAATCAAACTATTGCTAATCTATACCCCCGCGATTTTTTGCGGGACAATCTCTTTAAAAAATAGCATCTTCAAAGGCGAGCGGTATATAACTGCTTCACAGTAGTAATGTCAATAATGTCTTAAAATTATTTTTTTGCGCTCACGCATCGACGATTATTTGATCCCCTGCAAAGTTAAAAACGCAACGAAGCTTCTCCGCAAACAAAACTTTGAATTTTTCCGTTTTCATTCTCAAGCAAAAAACAGCCTTTCTCATCGATACCAAGACCAACACCATAAA